>SKFV01000176.1 GCA_007117785.1 Pseudomonas sp. | reverse complement strand
GGCGAGCCGGCGGGTATTGGTCCTGACCTCTGCCTGCAACTGGCCAGCGAGCCCTGTGCGCATGAACGGGTAGTGATCGCTGATCCTGACCTGCTGGCCGAACGCGCCGCCGCGCTGGGCCTGCAGGTAACCCTGACACCCTTCAACCCCGGTCGCGCGCCGCGGGCGCAAGGTGCTGGCGAACTCAGCGTGTTAGCGGTGCAGTTGGCAGCCCCCTGCCAGCCCGGCAACCTTGATCCAGCCAACGGCCGTTATGTACTGGAAACCCTGCGCCTTGCCGGCGAAGGCTGTTTGCGTGGGGAGTTTGCCGCGATTGTGACGGCACCCGTGCACAAAGGCGTGATCAACGAGGCTGGTGTCCCGTTCAGTGGCCATACCGAATACTTTGCCAAGCTGACCGGTACCGAGCAGGTGGTCATGATGCTTGCCTGTCCCGGCCTGCGCGTTGCCTTGGCGACTACCCACCTGCCTTTGCGTGCCGTCGCCGATGCCATCACACCCGCCTTGCTGGAACGGGTACTGCGCATCCTGCAACAGGACCTGCAGAGCAAGTTCGGCATTGCCCGGCCGCGCATCCTGGTCTGCGGACTCAACCCGCATGCAGGCGAAGATGGCCATCTCGGCCGGGAAGAGCTGGATATCATTATCCCCTTGCTGACGCGCTTGCGCAGCGAGGGCATGGAGCTTGTTGGCCCGCTGCCGGCAGATACGCTATTTACCCCGAAACACTTGCAAGCGGCCGATGCCGTGCTGGCCATGTATCATGATCAGGGCTTGCCGGTACTCAAGCACAAGGGGTTTGGTCAGGCGGTGAATATCACCCTCGGCCTGCCCATTATTCGCACCTCGGTCGATCACGGCACGGCGCTGGACCTGGCCGCCACCGGCCGGGCTGACGTCGGCAGCCTGCGGGTCGCCTTGCACACAGCCAGCGAGATGCTGGCCGCCAGGATTCAGGCATGACAGATTTTGCACCCCACCGGGCGCGCAAGCGTTTCGGTCAGAACTTTTTGCACGACCCGGGCGTTATCAACCGGATTCTGCGCGCCGTGCATCCGCAAGCAGACCAGCATCTGGTGGAGATCGGCCCTGGCCAGGGCGCCATTACTGCCGGCCTGCTGAGCAGCGGCGCGCGCCTGGACGTGGTCGAACTGGACCGGGACCTGCACCCGATTCTGCTCGCACAATTCGGCCATAACCCGCAGTTCCAGTTACACAAGGGTGATGCACTGAAATTCGATTTCACTACCCTGGCTACCGATAACAAGCCCCTGCGGGTGGTTGGCAACCTGCCCTACAACATCTCTACCCCGCTGATGTTTCACTTACTCAATCAGGCGGCGCAAATTCACGATATGCACTTCATGCTGCAAAAGGAAGTAGTGCAGCGACTAGCTGCCGGCGTGGGTGACAACCACTATGGTCGCCTTGGCATCATGGTGCAGTACCACTGCCAGGTAGAGCACCTTTTTGACGTTGGCTCTGGCGCCTTCAGCCCGGCACCCAAAGTGGACTCGGCCATCGTGCGGCTGACCCCGCATGCGCACCTGCCGCATCCGGCCGATGACCCGCAGCAACTGGAAATCCTTGTGCGCGAGGCCTTCAATCAACGCCGCAAGACCCTGCGCAATACCCTCAAGCGACTACTCAGTGCCGAGATTATCGAAGATGAAGGCATTGACCCCGGCCTGCGCCCCGAGCAGGTTGACCTGGCTGGCTTCGTACGCCTGGCCAACCGCCTGAGCCATTCCGCCAGTGACGAGCACACCTTATGAGCCAGACCCTGATCGACAGCATACACATTGACGTTGTTACCCGCTTTCTTAGCGAGCAATCGCTGCCTGAGCGCAGCCGCTATGCCTTTGCCTACACCATTACCATCAGCAACCAGGGGCAACAAAGCGCCCAGTTACTGGATCGACAATGGCTAATTACCGATGGCAACGGCAAAGAAGAGCAGGTCAGCGGCCCCGGTGTCATCGGCGAGCAGCCCACCATCGAGCCTGGTAGCAGCCATACCTACACCAGCGGCTGCATCCTGAAAACACCGATTGGCACTATGCAAGGCAGCTATGGCATGCTGAGCAGCGACGGACACAAATTCCGTGCTCCGATTCCACTGTTCCGCCTGAGCAAGCCCAACGCGCTGAACTGATGCACAAGGCCTGGCCATGACCACCTATGCTGTCGGCGACCTGCAAGGTTGCCTGAAACCGCTGCAATGCCTGCTGGCCGAGGTTGACTTCAACCCCTCGACTGATGTGCTCTGGTCGGTCGGCGATATGGTCAATCGCGGCCCGGACTCGCTTGCCACCCTGCGTTTTCTCAATCAGCTGGATAACGCCTGTGTGGCCGTACTGGGCAACCATGACCTGCACCTGCTGGCCGCAGCGCGAGATGCCAGCCGCCTGCGCAAATCCGATACCCTGCTGCCCATTCTCAAGGCGCCGGACCGTGAAGTACTGCTGGAAAGCTTGCGTCAACGCCCCCTGGCGCATTTTGATGAGCAACTGAATACGATCATGACCCATGCCGGTATTCCACCAATCTGGAGCATCAAGCAGACCCTGAAACGGGCCGCTGAGGTCGCTGATGTACTAAGCTGCGATCGACAGCTGGCCTGGTTTCTGGACGAAATGTACGGCAATGAGCCCGCGCGCTGGAAGTCGTCCCTGAAAGGTATTGACCGCCTGCGTGCGATCACCAATTACCTGACCCGGATGCGTTTCTGCAAGGCCGATGGCACCCTGGATTTCAAATCCAAGGAAGGCCTGGATAACGCCCCGAAAGGCTATGCCCCCTGGTTCAGTTATCCGCGCAAGGATACCGGTGTGCGCATTGTGTTTGGGCACTGGGCCGCACTTGAAGGCAAGACCGGGCTGACCGATGTGATCGGCCTCGACAGTGGCTGCGTCTGGGGCAATCGCATGACCCTGATGAACCTGAACAACGGCGACAGCATCAGCTGCGCCTGCGAGCATTGAGGAGTCAACACCATGGCAATGTTCAACCGAATCACGCCCGAACAGGCTGCAGCCCTGTGCCAGCAGGGTGCGCAACTGGTCGATATCCGCGACCCGCAAAGCTTTGCCCAGGGCCATATGCCCGGGGCCGTTCGACTGGACAACAGCAACCTGGCCGCCTGGGTAGCCGATGCCGAGCGCGCCAAGCCGCTGATCGTCTGCTGTTATCACGGCAACTCCAGCCAACCCGCTGCCGACTATCTGGCCGGACTCGGCTTTGCCGAGGTCTACAGCCTTGATGGCGGTTTCGAGCTCTGGCAACAGAGCTACCCCGATCAGGTGAGTCACGACGGCGACTGACACCCGGTGCAACAGAAATAAAAAATTATTACTTTCACCCGGCGCCAAACGAACTATCCTGATAATCAGGCGATCCAAAAAGGTAAGCGCGAGATCCTGGTGTCATCGTGCTGCCAAATTGAAAGCCGGTCTGCCGGCTTCCTGACACAGGGAGCCTGCCGGACCTGGCGGTGAAGCCCGACTTGGCTAGCTGCCTTCTCCGACAGACTTCCTGGCCTTGCCCTTGACGGGTGGTATTGGGGGATTAACGCATCTGGATGTGCTCACCCATGTGCCGCATCAACGGCGGGCCGCTGTGTGGAAGCCCGGACCTCATATTGGGTTAGAGCGAGGTCGTGCCATGAGCTTATTCAGTCATTTCCAAAACCGTTACGAAGCCACCCGGCAGGAAGAGTACAGCCTGCAGGAGTACCTGGAGCTGTGCAAAACTGATCCCATGGCCTACGCCACCGCCTCGGAGCGCTTGCTCCAGGCTATTGGCGAGCCTGAGCTGATCGACACCTCGATGGACCCACGCTTGTCGCGCATTTTCTCAAACAAGGTGATCAAGCGTTACCCTGCCTTCGCTGACTTCCACGGCATGGAAGAATCGATTGAACAGATCGTGTCCTTCTTCCGCCATGCGGCCCAGGGACTGGAAGAGAAGAAACAGATTCTCTACCTGCTTGGCCCGGTGGGCGGCGGCAAGTCCTCGCTGGCGGAAAAACTCAAGGCCTTGATGCAGCAGGTGCCCTTTTATGCCATCAAGGGCTCGCCGGTGTTCGAGTCGCCACTCGGGCTGTTCAATGCCGCCGAGGATGCGACCATCCTGGAAGAGGATTACAACATACCGCGCCGTTACATCAACAGCATCATGTCTCCCTGGGCGGTCAAGCGACTGCACGAATTCAACGGTGACATCAGCCAGTTCCGCGTGGTCAAGCTCTACCCCTCCATCCTGCAACAGATCGCCATTGCCAAGACCGAACCCGGTGACGAGAACAACCAGGATATCTCTGCGCTGGTGGGCAAAGTCGATATCCGCAAGCTGGAAGAGTTTCCCCAGAATGACCCGGACGCCTACAGCTATTCCGGCGCCCTGTGCCGGGCCAACCAAGGCCTGATGGAATTCGTCGAGATGTTCAAGGCACCGATCAAGGTGCTGCATCCGCTGCTGACCGCGACCCAGGAAGGCAATTACAACAGTACCGAAGGCCTGGGGGCGATTCCGTTCAACGGTGTGATCCTGGCGCACTCCAACGAGTCCGAATGGCAGACCTTCCGCAACAACCGCAACAACGAAGCCTTTCTCGACCGTATCTATATCGTCAAGGTGCCCTACTGCCTGCGCGTCAGCGATGAAATCCAGATTTACCAGAAACTGCTGACCAGCAGCTCGCTGGCCCATGCCCACTGCGCTCCGGACACGCTGAAAATGCTTGCCCAGTTCAGCGTACTTTCCCGCCTGAAGGAGCCGGAAAATTCCAACGTCTATTCGAAGATGCGCATCTACGATGGCGAGAACCTGAAGGATACCGACCCCAAGGCGAAATCAATCCAGGAATACCGCGACACCGCGGGTGTGGACGAAGGCATGAACGGCCTGTCGACCCGCTTTGCCTTCAAGATCCTCTCGCGGGTATTCAACTATGACAATACCGAGGTCGCCGCCAACCCCGTGCACCTGCTGTATGTGCTGGAACAACAGATCGAACAGGAGCAGTACAACGCTGAAGTCAGCGAGCGCTATCTGCGCTTTTTGAAAGAATACCTGGCACCGCGCTACGTTGACTTTATCGGCAAGGAAATCCAGACCGCTTATCTGGAATCCTACAGTGAATACGGACAGAACATTTTCGACCGCTATGTGATGTACGCCGATTTCTGGATTCAGGATCAGGAATACCGTGACCCGGATACCGGCGAAATCCTCAACCGTGCGTCGCTGAATGAAGAGCTGGAAAAGATCGAGAAACCGGCCGGCATCAGCAACCCGAAAGACTTCCGCAACGAGATCGTCAACTTCATGCTACGCGCTCGCGCCAGCAACAACGGCAAGAACCCGAGCTGGCTGTCCTACGAGAAACTGCGTAGTGTGATCGAGAAGAAAATGTTCTCCAACACCGAAGACCTGCTTCCGGTGATCAGCTTCAATGCCAAAGCCTCCAACGAGGACCAGAAAAAGCACAACGACTTTGTTACCCGCATGGTCGAGCGCGGCTACACCGAGAAGCAGGTGCGGCTGTTGTCGGAATGGTATCTGCGCGTCAGGAAAGCGCAGTAACCCGGAGGGCACCGCATGAGTTATGTGATTGACCGCCGCCTAAACGGCAAGAACAAGAGCGCAGTGAACCGCCAGCGGTTCCTGCGTCGCTACCGGTCGCACATCAAGAAAGCGGTGTCCGAAGCGGTTGGCAAACGCTCGATTACCGATGTTGACCAGGGTGAGCAGATCAGCATTCCCGGGCGTGACATTGATGAACCCATCTTCCATCACGGCCCGGGTGGCCGGCAAACCCAGGTCCATCCGGGCAACCGCGAGTTCGTCAGCGGCGATCGCGTCGCTCGGCCTGATGGCGGTGGTGGTGGCCAGGGTGGCAGTGATGCCGGCAACAGCGGCGAGGGCATGGATGAATTTGTCTTCCAGATCACTCAGGACGAGTTTCTCGACTTCATGTTCGAGGACCTGGCCCTGCCCAACCTGGTCAAGCGCCACCTGGTCGGTACCGACACCTTCAAGTCTGTGCGCGCCGGTATTAGCAGTGAGGGTAACCCATCACGCATCAATATCGTCCGTTCGATGCGCGCCGCGCATGCCCGGCGCATTGCCCTGTCCGGTGGCAGCCGGGCACGACTGCGCGCCGCCGAAGCCGAACTGGAACAGTTACGCATTGAACAACCGGACAACCTGACCGATATCCAGGCCCTGGAAGCGGAAATCCAGCGCCTGCGCGAACGCATCGGCAAGGTGCCCTTCCTCGATACCTTCGACCTGCGTTACAACCTTATCAGCAAGCAGCCATCGCCCAGCTCCAAGGCGGTGATGTTCTGCCTGATGGATGTCTCCGGCTCGATGACTCAGGCCACCAAGGACATGGCGAAGCGCTTTTATATCCTGCTGTACCTGTTCCTCAAGCGGAACTACGAGCGCATCGACGTGGTGTTTATTCGTCACCACACCAGCGCCAAGGAAGTTGATGAAGAGGAATTTTTCTACTCACGGGAAACCGGCGGCACCATTGTCTCCAGCGCCCTGCGTCTGATGGACGAGATCATCCAGGAACGTTACGCCCCCGGCGAATGGAACCTGTATTGCGCCCAGGCCTCGGATGGCGATAACTGGAATGACGACTCGCCCATCTGCCAGCGCCTGCTGCACGAGAAAATCATGCCGGCGATGCAGTATTACTGCTATGTGGAAATCACCCCACGCGACCACCAGGCATTGTGGTATGCCTATGAACAGGTCGGCGAGCACTTTCCCGAGCATTTTGCCCAGCAGCAGATTGTCGACCCCGGCGACATCTACCCGGTATTCCGCAAGCTGTTCCAGAAGAGGATGACCTCATGAGCCGCCAACCTATTTCCACCGGCTCGGAATGGACCTTCGAGCTGATCCGCGAGTATGACCGCGAACTCGGGCGCATCGCCCATGACATCTATGGCCTGGATACCTACGCCAACCAGATCGAAGTGATCAGTGCCGAACAGATGATGGATGCCTATGCCTCGGTCGGCATGCCGCTGGGCTACCACCACTGGTCCTATGGCAAGCATTTCCTGCATACGGAAAAAAACTACAAACGCGGACAGATGGGCCTGGCCTACGAGATCGTCATCAACTCCGACCCCTGCATCGCCTATCTGATGGAAGAGAACACCATGACCATGCAGGCACTGGTCATAGCCCATGCCTGTTACGGTCACAACTCCTTCTTCAAGGGCAATTACCTGTTCCGCACCTGGACCGATGCCAGTGCCATCATCGACTATCTGGTGTTTGCCCGTCAGTACATCAGTGAATGCGAGGATCGCTACGGTATCGACGCCGTGGAAGACCTGCTCGACTCCTGCCATGCGTTGATGAATTACGGGGTTGACCGCTACAAGCGGCCCTACCCGATTTCCGCTGCCGAAGAGCGGCAGCGGCAAAAAGAACGTGAGGAGTACCTGCAACGCCAGGTCAACGATCTCTGGCGCACCATTCCGGTCAACCCGGAGCAGGCCGAACGCCGCCAGACCAAGGAGCGCTACCCCAGCGAGCCGCAGGAAAACCTGCTCTACTTCATCGAAAAAAACGCCCCGTTGCTCGAGCCCTGGCAGCGTGAAATCATCCGCATCGTGCGTAAAATCGCACAATACTTCTACCCGCAACGCCAGACCCAGGTAATGAATGAAGGCTGGGCGACCTTCTGGCACTACACCCTGCTCAATCACCTGTATGACGAGGGCAAGGTCACCGATGGCTTCATGCTCGAATTCCTGCAATCGCACAGCAGCGTGATCATGCAGCCCGAGTTCGACAGCAAATGGTACAGCGGCATCAACCCCTATGCCCTGGGCTTTGCCATGATGCAGGATATCCGCCGCATCTGTGAGCACCCCACCGAGGAAGACAAGCGCTGGTTCCCGGACATTGCCGGCAGTGACTGGCTGCAGACCATCAAACTGGCGATGCGCGACTTCAAGGATGAAAGTTTTATCCTGCAGTACCTCTCACCCAAGGTGATTCGCGATTTCAAACTGTTTGCCGTCGTCGATGACGATCAGGACGATGCCCTGGAAATCAGTGCAATTCACGATGAAAACGGCTACCGCCAGGTACGTGAACTGCTCGCGGCGCAATACAACCTGGGCAACCGCGAGCCGAATATCCAGATCTGGGATGTAGACCGGCGCGGTGACCGCTCACTGACCCTGCGCCACCAACGCCACGACGGCAAACCCCTGGGCAAATCCAGCGAGGAAATGCTGCGTCATCTGCACCGCCTGTGGGGCTTTGATGTGCATCTGGAGAGCATGCAGGGCGACACCCTGATAGACTCCCTGCACGTGCCGCTACGACAGGATCGTGCAGACGAGAGCATGCCGCGCTTCAATCTCAATCTGCCGCCGATTTAGGGAAACACTGATTCATCATCCGAACCTATAAAGCTCGATTGGCGCTGCCCCGCTCTGGACCGTTAGATGCCAGGGATGGCATCTACGAGCCCCCAGGGAAGGGTTTACGGCGTGTCCTGAGCGGGGCAGCGCCAATCGGGCTAAACCTGATGCCTGTTAATCAGTGTTTCCCTAACACCCCGTTAACGGCCGCTTGCAGTGCTTCGCAGAAAGTCTTAGCCTGCGCTGACACCGAGCGACAGCAGAGTATCCATGCCTTACACCACCTATCTTGTCGGCGGCGCCGTGCGCGACCGCTTGCTGGGCTATCCCCATGATGAACGCGACTGGGTAGTGGTCGGAGCCACGCCGGAGCAACTACTGGACGAAGGCTATACCCCGGTCGGCCAGGACTTCCCGGTCTTTCTGCACCCCAAAACCGGCGAGGAATACGCGCTGGCTCGCACCGAGCGAAAAAGTGGCGTCGGCTATGGTGGTTTTACCTTTCACACCAGCCCCGATGTGACCCTGGAGCAGGACCTGCAACGCCGTGACCTGACCATCAACGCCATGGCTATGGATGATCAGGGCCAACTGATCGATCCTTACGGTGGCCAGACCGATCTGCAAGCGCGTGTCTTGCGCCACGTCGCCCCGGCTTTTGTCGAAGACCCGTTGCGGGTACTGCG
>SKFV01000260.1 GCA_007117785.1 Pseudomonas sp. | reverse complement strand
GAGCTCTATACCCGACAGCGCTTTCCCAAAGGCATCAGCGTGGCCGAGATCACACGACGCTGCGAACGCATGGTCGATGACCTGCTCGGCGATCAGCAGCAGGCCATCCTGACCAATCCGCACTACCACCTGAATATCATGGTGGTAAAAAGCCTTGGCCTGCTGCAGCACGACTCACCCGGCCGGCTCGGCATGGGCCTGACAGGTGTTATCAGTGCCAATCTTCTCGGCCGGCGACACCTGAAGCGTTACTTCGAGCGGGTTATTCTGCATGATAGCCGCCGCCAACCACCCTGGGCTGACCTGACCGACTTCCCCAGCCAGCAGATCAGCCTGGACAGCAACAACCTGCGCCAGGCATTGCTGGCATCAGGTTCTATCCCCATGGTCATGGAAGCGGTGCGCGATCTTCCCGGTGCCGTCGAAGGGGCCTATCGGGATGGTGGTCTGCTGGACTACCATCTGGATATGCCCTGGCAGACGCCTGGTATCGTGCTTTACCCGCACTTTACCGACCGCATTGTACCTGGCTGGTTTGACAAGACGCTGCCCTGGCGGCGGGCCAACCCGGAACAGGCCAGCGATGTACTCCTGCTGGCGCCCTCTCGTGACTATCTGTCCAGCCTGCCCCATGGCAAACTGCCCGACCGCAACGACTTCAAGCGCTTTCTGGGGGACGATACCGCGCGCGAGGCCTATTGGCGCCAGGCCATGGCAGAGAGCCAACGTCTGGGCGATGAGTTTCTGGAACTGGTCGATAGTGGCCGCCTCCATGAGCGCGTGCAGCCCCTGTAATGTCGGAAGAAACCCTGCAGCCACCCTGCCCCCTTTGCCAGCAAGTCACCCGTTTCTGTTGTCGCGACCGGCGAAGGCCCTATTACCACTGCGACCGCTGCGGCATGGTGCATGTTGCAGCGCCCTGGCATCTGTCTGCCGTTGACGAGCGGGCGCAATACGATTTGCATGACAATCAGGCAGATGACCCGGCCTATCGACAATTCCTGTCCCGCCTGGCCGAGCCCTTGTTGGCGCGCCTGCCGGCTGGCGCTGAAGGGCTGGATTTTGGCTGTGGCACCGGGCCGGCACTGGCTGTGATGTTGCGCGAGAAAGGCCACCCGATAGCGCTCTACGACCTGTATTACGCACCGGATATCAGTGTATTTGAGCGACAATGGGACTTTATAACCAGCAGCGAAGTGGTCGAGCACCTGGCGCACCCCGATGCTGAATTGCAG
Organism: Pseudomonas sp.; assembly: GCA_007117785.1. Lineage (GTDB taxonomy): Bacteria > Pseudomonadota > Gammaproteobacteria > Pseudomonadales > Pseudomonadaceae > Halopseudomonas. Next base: position 7,946 of record SKFV01000260.1, on the reverse strand, counting down.
CGCCTGTGGCAATGCCTGAAACCGGGCGGATGGCTGGGCATCATGACCAAGCGGGTGACTGACCTGGCAGCATTTACCCGCTGGCACTACAAGAATGACCCCACACACATCAGCTTTTTCAGTCAGCAGAGCTTTGACTGGCTAGCCGAGCGCTGGCATGCAAGACTGGAGGTGGTCGGTGATGATGTGGTGTTGTTGCAAAAGCCGATCAACTGAGCGCCAGTCAACAGGTCAATCCAGAACCCGCCTCGCGCCCTGGTAACTGCGTTGCCAGTAACTGGCCTGCAGCTCGTCAATACGCACATGACCGCCACTGCTGGGGGCATGCAGAAAACGCCCTTCACCCACATAGATACCAGCATGGTTGACCTTGCGACCGGATATGGCAAAGAGCACCAGGTCACCCGGCTTGAGCGGCTCACGCGATGGCTTGCTGCGCAGATCATTCAAACCGGCGGTGGTGCGCGGCAATGTCATGCCCAGCGAATCCTGGTACACAAAATGAATCAGCCCGCTGCAGTCAAAACCGGTTTCCGGCCGTGCCCCGCCATAGCGGTAGGGGGTACCGACCAGACTGACCGCGCGAAACACCACATCATGCCGGGCAGCATAATCTGTCGTGCTGCGCGCGGGAATGCTGCTCTTGGTGACTTCACCCATGCTGGCCGCAGGGGGCCCGGAGCTGGCACAGGCTTGTAACAGCCCGACCAGAATCAGTACACAGCCAGCTTTGATAATCATCACCCACCCTCCCCGGCTACAGGCTGATTACCTCGAGAAATCGAGGACTTGCCTGCTCATCTTTACGTAGATTAGCAAAGTCGAAGAGTTTTGTATCCGCTAGCTGTGACGGCTGCACATGCTGCAGGGAACGGAAAATACTATCCAGACGGCCAGGCGTTTCCCGTTCCCAGCCCTGCAGCATCTCCTTGACCACCTTGCGTTGCAGGTTTTCCTGCGAGCCGCAGAGATTGCAGGGAATGATGGGAAACTCGCGCATAGCGGCGTAGGCGCTGATGTCCTTCTCGTTGCAGTAGGCCAGGGGGCGGATCACCACATTGCGGCCATCATCCGAGCGCAGCTTGGGCGGCATAGCCTTGAGGTTGCCGCCGTAGAACATATTGAGGAAAAAGGTTTCGATGATATCGTCGCGGTGATGGCCCAGGGCGAGCTTGTTGGCACCGATCTCGTCAGCAAAGGTATAGAGGTTGCCCCGACGCAGGCGTGAACACAGCGAGCAGGTGGTCTTGCCCTCGGGAATCTTCTCCTTGACCACCGAGTAGGTATCCCGCTCGAGAATGAAGTAAGGCACCCCGATACTATCCAGATAGGCAGGCAACACCTCTTCTGGGAAACCGGGCTGTTTCTGGTCCATGTTCACCGCGACCAGCTCGAAACGGATCGGTGCGACCTTCTGCAGATGCAGCAGCATGTCCAGCAAGGTGTAGCTGTCCTTGCCGCCCGACAGGCAGACCATGACCTTGTCGCCATCCTCGATCATCTGGTAACTGGTCACTGCCTCGGCAGTGAGCCGCCGCAAACGCTTTTGCAGCTTGTTCTGATTGACGCTGAAACTGGACATGGCACCACTACCTGCTGAGTCAAAACGCGCATTCTACCCGGATTCAGTGGCCAGAAAAACAAAACCCCCGCATAGCGGGGGTTGTTCAGTCTGAGTAGGCGGCTGTGTTAACGCAAGTACTCCGGCCCTACACCCAGCCCCCAGAAGATCACCGATGTCGCAATCATCGCGACCAGCACCACCAGGCCAACGGCCAGAATGGAACTCGAGAACATGAAGCCTTCTTCCTTGGGGATATCCATAAAGATTGGAATACCCTGATACAACAGATAGGCGGTGTAACCGATGGCTGCCGTGCCCACCAGCATACCCAGCCACAGGCTCGGATAGAGACCGGCAATACCGGCCAGGAACAGCGGCGTTGCGGTATAGGCCGCAAAAACCACACAGTCGGTCAACGTCGGGCTGGAGTCATAGGTGCGCGCCATCCAGTGAATAAAGGCGCCCATGACGGCAACCCCGACGAGCATGGCGAGATAGGCCAGAATGGTCATTTGCATGGCACTGGCTTGAGTCAGCCTGACAGCATCGGCTGCGGCGCCGAAGCTCCAGCCTACCTGTGTAGTACCAATATAAGCGGACACCGCCGGAATGGCAGCAAGGATGAGCACATGAGTAAGGTACATGTGGCCAATGGTTTCCTCTTCACCCTTGATATCCTTCCATTCCTGGTCCGGATGAGTGAACAACCCCAATACGTGATGGATCATGGTCTGACCTCCTGATTATTATTCAGCCCGCCAGCAATCGTTGTGCTAACGGAACAGAAGGTGCGACCTCTTGTCGCATCTCCCTTGCCTAGGACTATAGCCAAATTCAGGGCCGAAAGCGCACTTTGCCTTAGAGAGATTCGCGACTTCAAACCTTCCCGTAATAGCGTTGAAGAATTAAAAAGGCGTCATTGATGGCCTGGGCGTCCGCTGTAGAGCCCCCACGGTCGGGATGATGCTGGCTGAGTAGCTGCCGATGGCGTTGCTTGACGTCTTTCGGTGTCAGGGGCTCCTGCAGCTCGAACAGCTGCAGGGCAGCCGCATGCTCGTCCGCCGGAACGTTGGTTTTTCCCTGATAAAAATCACCCAGCAGTCGCTCGACGTCAGCCGTATTGGTCTCCACCCATTGCGCCCAATCCAGATAATAGGCACGCAGAGGATCTTCCCGCTGCAGCGCCTCACGCCCGGGCATCCTGGGGCCCAGCCGGATCGACAAGGCATGGATATCCAGCTGCAGATCCTGCGCGGCAACCTGATCAGCCAGTCGGTACAGTTGGTGAAACAGCAGAAAATGCAGCTGGAACAGCGCCAGGGGTTCACGCAGGGCACCGGCCACGGCAAAGGGAGAGTCAGGGAAGTCAGCCGCCAGGCGCTTGATCAGCGAATATTCATCGATTCCCTGCGGATGCGCCCGCAAGAGCGCATGCAGGTGATCGATAAAGTTTTCCGGTAACAATTCATCAGCGCTGGCAGTCATGCCGGCATTGTAACCAGCTCAGGCCTGGTCGGCTAACTCGGCATGCGCATCAGCCGCGATCCTCGCCGATTTGACCGCCTCAAGAAAACCCTCGCCCCAGTAACGAATATCAAAGTGGCTGACTACCCCGAACATTTCGCGGATGCGCGCTTCGCGCTCGGCACGCCCCAGAGTCAAACCGACATAGAGGGTATCGCGAAGATCATGCGGGTCATGCGGATTGGTCAGCAGAGACCCGTGCAGTTCTGCCGCCGCGCCAGCAAACTCTGACAGCACCAGCACGCCGCGGCCGTCACACAACCCCTGGGTGGCAACATACTCCTTGGCGACCAGATTCAGGCCATCACGCAGCGGGGTAATCCACATCACGTCTGCCATCAGGTAATAAGGAATCAGCTCCTTGAATGGCACGGCGCGGTAGAAGAATTGTACCGGCGCCCAGCCAACCTGAGAGAAGCGTCCATTGATGCGCCCGACCGCCTGCTCGATCTGCTGCAAAAGGGTCTCGTAGATGGTCATTTCCTTGGCCGCCGGTACGCAAATGGTGATCAGCGTCACCTTGCCAATCAGCTCGGGGTGCTCTTCCATAAGCGCCTCGAAGGCTTCCAGCTTGGCCAGGATACCCTTGGTGTAATCAAGCCGCTCAACCGAGAGCACCACACGTACCCCGGTCAATTGTTCCCGCAGGGTTTTCATCAACGCCTGTGTTTCACGGGTATTGACCAGATTGCGCACCCGTTCAACATCGAGGCCCACCGGGTGGGCACCGAGGCCGATATAACGGTTATGCACCTTGATTGCGGTGGTCATATTGTCGAGCCCTACGGCACAGCCGTAGGTCCTGTAGCGCGGTGCACAGGATTGGGTCTCAAGCACTTCGACCGGCGCCACACCACGCACCACATCAACAAAGTTTTCGGCTTGCCTTGGAATATGAAAGCCCACGTAATCGCACTGCAGCAGACTGCCGATAATCTCCCGCCGCCAGGGCAACACATTGAACACGTCTGCAGAAGGAAAATAGGTGTGATGAAAAAAGGCAATGGTCAGATCGCTGCGCAGAGGGCGCAGGAAGGCCGGCACCATCCACAGGTTGTAATCGTGAATCCACACCACCGCATTTTCTGCGGCTTCGGCAGCCACCCGCTCAGCAAACAGGCGATTGACCTTGAGAAAGACCGTCCAGTCTTCTTCGCGGAATACCGCACGCTCCCAGAAGGTATGCAAGGTCGGCCAGAAGGCTTCCTTGGAAAAGCGCTTGTAGAATACATCCACATCATTCTTGCTCAAGGCAACACGGGCAGCCGTGAGCTGCGGGTAGTGCTCCTTATCCACGCTGGTGTGCACCTCAAAAGGCACCGCACTGCGCGATTCATGAATCGACCAGGCTACCCAGGCGCCGGGTTGATCAGCTGCAAAGAAGCTCAGCAAGGTTGGAATAATACCGTTCGGCGAAGTTGGCGGCCGGCGAATCAGTTTGCCTTGCTCCACCACCTCTTCATATGGCAAACGATGGTAGACCATCACCAGCTCGGACTTGCCTTTGACCTGAAAGTCCGGCAGCTCGGAATCGACCCCCAAAGGGCCAAGAAAACCGAAGTGCCCGAAGGCTTCCAGAATACCGCCGCAACCACTCAGGCGCGCATGCAGTACGCGCGCACGATCAGCGGTGGCATCCAGCAAACCGGCTTCCGACTCACCGACGCAGACACCTTTGAAACCCTGTTCGTACATCGACAGGTCGTTCAGCGTATCACCAGCGACCAGCACATCATCGAAGGGCACGCCGATATGCTCAACCAGGCGCTTCAGCGTGCTGCCCTTGTTCACCCCGCGTGGCAGGCAATCCAGATACATGCCGGCGGAGAAGAGCGCATCACATCCCAGTGACTGGATAGTTGCTACCAGGGCATCCGTCACGGCTTCGGGCGCACAGAACCAGGAGCAACGTCGTTGTTGCGGCACTTCCTGGCGCTCCAGGCCGGGAAATCCTTCCAGCGCCCGGATAACCGGCCACTCACCCGGCCAGTTGGATTCAATTTCCTGCTGCAGGGGGTAGACCGGCTGCAGGTTATGCCCGTCAACCAGGGTAGCGCCGACATCACTGATGATGTAGTCCGGACGCGGTATCGCCGGGTCAGACAGCAGCGGCTCAACCACCTCCAGGCCGCGCCCGGTCACGAACACCAGGGTTATTCCCGGGTGTGCGGCAATCAGTTGATATAGGCGCTGGCGATTCTCCGGATCGCCAGCCAGAAAAGTCCCGTCCAGATCGGTGGCTAACAGCATCAGCATTCTCCTGCTCACCGGACAGACGCACGTTTCAATCAATCGTCTGCCCGGGATGGGGTTTCAGGATGCGGAGCATGCTCCTCATCCAGCATCATCTCGAGTACAGCCGGTGATGTGCGCACCATAGGCACATAATGTGCCGCCGAATCCACAATCTGATCCTTGCCTTTGCGCCAGTGTTGCAAGGCATGCACTGCGCTGATGCCAAACATCACCATGAAAAACAGCGGCAGGGCCTGTGGTGCCCACCAGCCCATAAACCACCCTGCAAGGGCCGGGCCAACTGCCGCACCGCCACCATGCAACATCAAGAGCGCGGCATTGCCCGGCAGCACTTCTTCCTGGTGAAGGTGATCCATCATGTGCGCGACCACACTGGGATAAACGGCAAAGGAGCCACCCCCAAAAATGGCCGCTGCCACCAGCAACCACTGGCCAAAGGGCCCCAGAATCGCCATCATCAAGCCGCCGAAGGCCGCAATAGCAGCGATAATTGCCAGCGCCAGGCGACGGTCGACACGATCGGAGAGCATACCCATGGGCCATTGCAGCAATGCCCCCGCCAGAATCACCAGGGAAATAAACCAGGCAATATCACCAGCCGACATACCCATGCGGCCGGCATAGACCGCACCCAGACCCCAGAAGCCGCCCATCGCCAGGCCAGACAGCAGGCTGCCGGCACAAGCGACCGGAGCGGCACGCCAGAGGGTACGCAGTGCCAGCCGGGGCGTTTCGCCGATAACGGGTTGTGGCAAGCGCGTCATCGCCAGCGGCATGACCGCCAGACACATCAGCACAGCCGCCAGGGCAAACAGAGTGAACGTCATCGGGCTATCCAGGTGCAGGAATTGCTGGGCAACTGCCAGTGACAGCAGATTCACCGCCATATAGCTTGCAAACACCCGCGCCCGGTGCTCCGGTGGGGACTGACTGTTGAGCCAACTCTCGATCACCGTATAGATGCCCACCAGCATCAGGCCGGTCAGTACTCGTAACGCCACCCATACCCAGGGATCGATGAGCAGGACATGCAGCAGCACACAGGCAGCGGTGGCTGCAGCAAAGAAGGCGAAGGCCCGGATATGCCCCATGCGGCGGATCAGTCGGGGACCCAACCAGGTACCCAGAATGAAGCCCACAAAATAGGCCGAGCCAAACAGACCCAGTAACTGGTCGGAAAAACCTTCACCGGCGCCACGCAGTGCCAGCAGGGTGTTCAGCAAGCCGGTACCCAGCAACAGCAAGGCAATGCCGCTCAACAAAGCGGTAATCGGGAACAACAATTTCACCATGGGACCTGTCTCCTGAGGCGGTTAGGGTTCCAGGCAGGTGTGGGCAGAGGTCAGAAGCAAACAACAGTGCTTGCTGACCGCTGGATGGCTATGCAGCCTGTCCAGCAGAGCCAGCCAAAACAATGGGCCAGCCGGATTTATTATCGGGCAGAGGACAGCTGAAAAAGCTCAGCAGAACCTTGCTACCACTAAACAAGCCTAACCAACCCTGGCAGCTTTCGCCAGTTGACAGCCATGACGTACTCGGGTCGGATGGACGTTGAGGCTTTACGCACAAGGAGCTTGAGATGGCAAAAAAACAGTTGCTGATTGTTGCCCATGCGCCATCGGAGAATACCCGAAAACTGGTTCAGGCCGTTCTCAAGGGAGCCGGCCACGAGGATATCGACGCCGTTGAGGCCGTGTGGAAACCCCCTCTGGAGACACAGCCCGATGACGTGCTGAACGCTGATGCGATCATTCTCGGCACCACGGAAAATCTGGGTTACATGAGCGGCGCGCTGAAAGACTTTTTTGATCGCTGCTATTACCCGGTTCTGGAAAAAAAGCAGGGCCTACCCTGTGCGCTCTATGTACGGGCAGGTCATGACGGTACCGGCACTTTGCGAGCCGTCAAGACCATAGTCACCGGCCTGCGCTGGCAATGGGTTCAGGACCCGTTGTTGCTCAAGGGGGACTGGCAGGAGGACTTTATCGCCCAGGCTGAAGACCTGGGGCTTTATATGGCCGCCGGCCTGGATGCTCAAATCTTTTAAGCCAAGGAAACCTTCTGGAACGACGCTTTCAGCCGTATACTAGCGATCATGAACGAGCTTATGCAGCGCCTTGAGGCGTGCTATCAACAGGCCGAGAGCCACTTTGGCCGGCGATTTGTTCGCCCTGAGGTGCGTCTCGACCTGCGCGGCCAGAAAGCCGGCATCGCCTACCTGGACAGGCAGTTACTGCGCTTCAATGCCGGCATGTATGAGCGTCATGAAGAGGACTTTTTGCGCCAGACAGTGCCTCATGAAGTTGCCCACCTGATCGCCCATGCACTCCATGGACACCGTATCCGCCCCCACGGGGCGGAATGGCAAGGCATAATGCGCGACCTGTTCGGCTTGCCGGCTCACCGCTGTCACACCTACAGTGTGCCGCGCAGACGCACCACCGAGTACCTCTATCGCTGTGCCTGCCCCAATCCGGTGCACTTTACCCCGCAACGGCATCGCTGGGTCATCAAGGGTCGCCGCTACCAATGCATCCGCTGCAATCAACTGCTGCACTTTACCGGTCAATCACATCAAACGACTCGTTAGCTGCCTTCAGAG
>SKFV01000130.1 GCA_007117785.1 Pseudomonas sp. | reverse complement strand
TTGCATGCGTACCTCGGTTTGTCTCAATGCAATGCGGCGGGCGGCTCGGGCTGGCCCTTGTCGGCTGGCTGGCATTCGCTGAACAGCATCAACGTGGCCATGCGCACATATTCCATGACTTCCATGTAATCACTTTCATTGGCTTCGCTGTCTTCGGCCTCGGCCTGAATCTGCGCAATGGCAGCAAAATCATGCAGCACGCCATTGGCTTCTTCGCTCAATTCTGTCTCGCGCTCAACCAGACCAAAACCTCCCAGAAAGCCGTTGCACCATTGACCCAGGGCCTGACTGCGCAGGGCGATGGGCGCATCGTCTTCCGGTAACAACAGGGTAATCTCAAAGCCGCTGTCTGTCAGTTGCGCCAGCGTGGCATCATGTAACTGAATCAGCATGACCTTGCCGGGCTCGGCCAGGCCTGCGCGACCATCTAGCAGCTCTTGCGCCACACGTAGCCAGCTTGCATGATCCAGTCGGGTACCAGCTGCCAGGCGACCGACCAGGTGACCGTGCAGCTCGGCCGGATGGCCAACTACAGCCAGATCATTGCAGAGTTCAGCATAACGGTCATACTCGTAAACGGCGGGCATTAGTGCCATAGGGTGCGGGCCTCTCATTGCCGGATGTATGGATAGGTGGATATTCTATAGGTCTGCCTCAACAAATGGCCAATTCCAGGGAAAACAAGATGGCGCCGACCGATCAACCGGATATCAACACGCTGAACCTGCGGGTGAACGAACTGATTACGCTCTGTGATCGCCTGCAGCAACAGAACCAGCACCTGCTGACGCAGGAGCGCAGTTGGCGTGAAGAACGTTTGCAGCTAATTGAAAAGAACGATTTGGCCCGCCAGAAGGTCGAAGCCATGATTCTTCGACTTAAATCTCTGGAGCATGACTCATGAGCGAGCCACAAACCGTCACCTTGTACATTCTTGATAAGGAGTACCGTGTCAGCTGTCCACCGGAAGAACGCAGCAACCTGGAGCAGGCTGCCCGGCACCTGGACCAGACGATGCGCGATATCCGCAACAGTGGCAAAGTCGTCGGTGTCGAGCGCATAGCCGTCATGGCAGCACTGAATATCAGCCACGACATGCTCACTGGCGGCCGGCAGAAAGATGGCGAGCTCAGCAACCAACAGCAACAAATCAGCGAGCTGGTTAGCCGTCTGGATCAGGCCCTGGCTCGCCATCAGGCCTGACGCAAACATGAATTAAAGGTGAAAATGCTGTACAGTAATATTTGTCCCTGGGGTGTTTGCCAGTTGGAGATGTCCCTGAGCCGATACTTCTGTACCAGGGGGCTGCTTGCCAAAGCCAGTGTGCATGTCCGCATGACGGAAAGCCTTAGGCCTGGCGGCATCCTCCGCCTTGAACTTTCGGGTTCAAGGGCTAACCCGGCAGCGGCACTCCCGGGGACTCATTCATGACCCGCGGCCAATGGCGCCGTGAGTTACGCCAACGACGGCGTCGCCTGAGCAAGACTCAACAAGCCCTTGCCAGCCGCAAGCTGTGTCGTCGCATCGCCCAATTGCCAGCCTTCTGGCGCAGCCGACATATCGGCCTGTATCTGGCCAACGATGGCGAAATTGATCCTTCCCCGCTACTCAAACTGGCTCAACGCCGTGGCAAGCACTGCTACCTGCCGGTTGTCAGTGGTATCTGGCCACGCGGGCAGATGCGCCTGCAACGCCTGCGGCCCGGACAGCGCTGGATTAAAAACCGTTTTGGTATTTGCGAACCGGCCCCGGCGCCACGCAGGCAGGTGAAAGCCTGGCAACTGGATCTATTGCTGCTGCCACTGGTTGGCTTTGATCGCCAAGGCAACCGCCTGGGCATGGGAGGAGGCTTCTATGACCGCTGCCTGGCCTATAGGCAGCGGCGCTCACACTGGATACGACCGCAACTGCTGGGTCTGGCGCATCATTGTCAGGAAGTCACGGCACTACCCATCGCCCTTTGGGATGTTCCACTGGATGGCATTATTACCGATAAGGACAGCTGGCTAATGCTCTCAGGGCTGAGCACTGACACTCGGCGTTGAGTCGTTACGATCCAACAGGCTCTGGGTATACCCCGTCGTTACTACCCCCAGGGTGAACACAATGACGAGAATCCACATGGGATCCGGCTTACGGCGCATCGCTGCCTCTCCTTTATGTATCTTGGGCAATCTTGTTGTGTATGCAGTTAGCGCGCCAAGTTACACTGAACAGCCCGGTAACCGACCAATCTCCCGGTACGGCGCAAGGCACCTGACGCGACTTTCATGAAACACACTGTTTAGATCATGCAACAAAGCATGTCAAATACTGATACAGGAATTTTCTCGCATGGCCTGCTGGCTGCTCAAATCCGAACCTGATGCATTTTCCATTGATGACCTGCAACATCTGGGCAAAGCCCCGTGGGACGGCGTCCGCAACTATCAGGCAAGAAACCATATTGCCCACATGCAACCCGGCGACCTGTTCCTGTTCTATCATTCGAGCTGTTCACCACCCGGCCTGGCCGGCTGCGGTGAAATTATCAGCTCGCCTTACTCTGACCAGAGTGCGCTTGACCCGAACAGTTCTGCATTTGACCCACGCGCCAGCGCAGACAAGCTACCCTGGCTTTGTGTAGACGTGCGTTGGCGGGAAAAGTTTCCCTGCTTTGTGTCACTCAGTGCACTCAAAGCGTGCAGTGAATTGCAGCATCTGCAACTGCTCAAGCGCGGCAACCGGCTATCCGTCATGCCGCTCATGGATAATGACTTCAACCTGATGGTCAAGCTGGGCGGCGGTATAACCACTGCCTGCTAGCGATGTCTGCGCTGGCAAGCCGACAAGCGATGTGCTATCACGTAGGCAGTACTTTTGAGGCTATTCATGCTACTACGCATCGCCGCAAGAAATCCGGGGCTGGCTCGGGCGCTGATTGTCAGCCTGTGTGGGCTGCTGATCGCAGCAAACCTGCTGGTTTGGCAAGCACTGACGAATGCAGAAAAGCAGCAAGCCAAGTCACGCCTGCAGCTGGAAACCCATGCCCTGGCATTGCAACTGGAAGCCCGCTTCGACAGCCAGGCCAGCAGCTTGCGCCGGCTGGCTGCGCGCTGGCCATACCACCACGACGATTACCAGCGATGGCTGCTGGACGTCGAGCAACTGCTGAGTGATATTGGCAACTATCAAGCCATTGAGTGGCTGGATGCCGACTATCGCATGCAGTGGATCGAACCCCTGGCCGGTAACGAAGCCGTGGTCGGTTTCGAGTACCCGCTGGACCACCCCAACTACCCTTTCCTTGAACGCGTGCGCGAATCCGGCATCCCGGAACTGAGTGACAGCTTCGAACTGCAACAGGGCGGCCCGGGGCTTGCCTATTACGTGCCGGTCTTCCGTGAAATTGATGGAAAGAGTCGCTTTGACGGCTTCCTTCTGGCTATTTTTCGCGTCGAAGTACTGCTGGAAGATCTGCTGAGCGACCTGGCGGAGGAGCGCTTGAGCCTGGTGTTCTATGACCAGCGCGCACAACTGTTCAGCCGCCAGCGCAGCGACGCCATGGAGAGCGACTGGGCGGTGGAAAGCCAGGTCGTGCTGGGCGGTAACAGCGGCTTCGTGCTGCGCAGCTACCCCACTCGTCAGTTGCGGCAAGAGACCACTACCCGTCTGCCGGCGATGATTCTCGGCGCCGGCCTGTTGGCCAGCATCAGTTTGTGCCTGGTGTTGTGGCTGGCCCTGTTCAGCGCGCAACGCTCCAGCGAACTCAAGCAAAGCAACCATAGCCTCCAGCGCGAAATTGTCAGGCGCCAGGCCACTGAAGAGCGCATGCAGCAGCAGTCAGCGCGTCTGAAGCTGATTCTCGACCTGACCGACCACAGCCACGACGCCCTCTTCATCATCGGATTGGAGCCGCAAGAGCTGATCTACATGAACCGGGCCTGTTGGCAAACCCTTGGCTATACGCAAAAAGAATTGGGCGGCATCCTGGCTATTTCACCGGAAGATATCATGCCGGATTATCAAGCCTGGGCAGAGCTGTTGCAGCAACAGGTCGAGTCGCAAGGTAATACCATCTATCAGCAGCATGCGCGCCATCGCAACGGAGATCTGATCCCGATGGAGATCAGTGTCAGTTACATGCAACGCTACGGGCGCAATCATCTGATCTGCGTCGGGCGCAACAACAGCGCACAACTGGCGGTCACCCATCGTCTGGAAGCCTTATCCAATCAGGATGGTCTCACCGGCCTTTACAACCGCCGCTACTTTGATCAGACCCTGCAAAGCGAATGGCGACGCATGCGCCGCAATAGCGAACCGCTCGGCCTGCTGATGCTGGATGTCGACCATTTCAAGCCGTTTAATGACCGCCTCGGCCACCAGGCCGGCGACGAAGCGCTGAAAAAACTGGCGGAGGCACTACGCGACAGTTTGCTGCGCGAAGGCGATTGCGCCTGCCGATATGGTGGTGAGGAGTTTGCTGTGATTCTGCCTGGCGCTGACCTGGCTCAATGTGAGCGCGTCGCCAGCCACCTGCACCAGGCGGTGCAGGATCTGCAGATCAGTCATCCGCAAGCCGGCATTGACTTGCTCACCATCAGCATTGGCGCTGCAAGCCTTATACCTGAGGCGGAAAACAACCCGAGCGATCTTATCCAGATGGCTGACCGCATGCTCTATCAGGCCAAAAGCTCAGGGCGCAATCGTACTTGCAGTGCCGACCAGCCGCTGGCTTGACTCAGCCAAGAAATAGCCGATAAGCCGGATTTTCGGATTCATCCCAGTAGGGATAGCCAATCTTGTCCAGGGCTTCGCCAATCAGATGCCGCTCGTCCTCCGGCACCTGCAAGCCCACCACCACACGGCCATAGGCCGCACCATGGTTGCGGTAGTGGAACATGGAAATATTCCAGCGGCCGCCCAGATTGCGCAGGAAATTGAACAGGGCACCCGGCCGCTCGGGGAACTCGAAACGGTAAATCACCTCATCAAGCACGTGATCTGCATGACCACCTACCAGATGGCGAATATGCAGCTTGGCCAACTCGTTGTCGGTCATATCCAGCACCGGGAAGCCCAGTTCATGCAAGTTAGCGACCAACGCATCACGCGGATCCGACTCGGGATGGGTCTGCACGCCAACAAAGATATGCGCCTCGGCCCGGTCGTAGAAGCGGTAATTGAATTCGGTGATCGAGCGCTTGCCCAGCGCCTCACAGAAGGCCTTGAAGCTACCCGGGCGCTCTGGGATGGTGACGGCCAGAATGGCTTCACGACCTTCACCCACTTCAGCGCGTTCGGCGACATGCCGCAAACGATCGAAGTTGACGTTGGCGCCCGAGTCGATAGCGATAAAGACCTGACCCTCGCAGCCCTCGCGCTCGACATATTTCTTGATCCCGGCCACACCCAGGCAGCCCGCTGGCTCACTGATGGAACGGGTATCGTCGTATATATCCTTGATCGCAGCGCACATCTCATCGGTGGTCACGGTGATGACCTCGTCGACATAATGCCGGCACACTTCAAAGGTGTGCTCGCCAATCTGAGCTACTGCCACGCCATCGGCAAACAGACCCACCTGGCTCAACACAACACGCTCATCAGCTGCCATCGCCGCCTGCAAACAGGCCGCTTCGGTAGGCTCGACACCAATAACCTTGATATCCGGCCGCAGGTATTTCACATAGGCGGCAATCCCGGCAACCAGACCGCCGCCGCCCACAGGCACGAAAATGGCATCCAGCTGCCCCTGATGCTGGCGCAGAATCTCCATGGCCACCGTACCCTGGCCCGCAATGGTATCCGGGTCATCGAAGGGATGGATGTAGGTATACCCCTTCTCTTCGACCAACTTGCGCGAATAGGTCAGCGCTTCGTCAAAGGCATCACCATGCAGAATAACCTTGGCACCGCGGGCGCGCACCGCCCTGACCTTGATCTCCGGCGTTGTGCGCGGCATCACGATGGTCGCCTTGACCCCCAGATGGCGCGCCGCATAAGCCAGACCCTGCGCGTGATTACCTGCCGAGGCAGCCACCACACCCTTGGCGCGTTGCTCGTCGGACAGTTGCGACAGTTTGTTGTAGGCGCCACGAATCTTGAACGAGAAAACTGGCTGCAGGTCTTCGCGCTTGAGCAACACGGTGTTGCCCAGGCGTTCGGAAAGAAAGGGTGCGGCGTGAATGGGCGTTTCAACCGCCACATCGTAGACCGGCGAGCAGAGGATTTTCTTGACGTAGGATTCCAGCATGGGATTTCGGCTTGACCAGGGTGAAAACGACCAGTCTAGCGAATTGACTACCGTACGACTACACGTTGCCCGCGGCAAACCCGTATAATTCGTAACTTTACAAGTGGCCAAGGGGACACCCGGCATGAACCAGGACCAACTCAAACAGGCCGTCGGCCAGGCAGCCGTCGATCTGCTACTGCCTGATCTTGAAGACAGCAGCATCATCGGTATTGGTACCGGCTCGACCGCCAACTGCTTTATCGATGCACTGGCCCGACACAAAGGCTTTTTCGACGGCGCTGTCGCCAGCTCGGAGGCTACCGCCGCCCGTCTCAAGGAGCACGGCATTCCGGTCTACGAACTGAACAATGTCTTCCAGCTGGATTACTACATTGACGGGGCGGACGAAAGCAACCGGCACCTGGAGCTGATCAAGGGTGGCGGCGCCGCATTGACCCGCGAGAAAATCGTTGCGGCTGTGGCCAGAACCTTTATCTGCATCGCGGACGACAGCAAGCTGGTCGACACCCTGGGCGCCTTTCCACTGCCGGTCGAAGTGATCCCCATGGCGCGGAGCCATGTGGCCCGCGAGATCGTCAAACTGGGTGGCGATCCGGTTTACCGGGACGGGTGCGTAACCGATAACGGCAATGTGATTCTGGATGTGCACAATATGCAGATCCACGACCCGCGCAAACTGGAAGACCAGCTCAACAGTATCGTTGGCGCAGTCTGCAACGGCCTGTTTGCCCATCGCCCGGCGGATATTCTGCTACTGGGTACCCGCTCCGGGGTGGAAACACTCAAGCGCAGCTGAACCAATGAGGTCGCCGCAGGCGCTCAGTCTGTGGCAGCTTTACCAGCAATTTCTGCCGACTGCTCCAGTGCACCCGGAATCGCCAACTCCAGCACATCGCCTGCCTGCAGCTCGCCAACGCCTGCCGGCGTGCCGGTAATGACGACATCACCCGGCTGCAGGGTAAACACGCTGGCGATCTGCTGCAGCAAACTGAGGACCGGCGTAATCATCTCGGCACTGGAACCCTGCTGGCGGACTTCGCCATTGACCACCAGGCGCAGCGGCATCTCTGTCAGCGCCGGGGCCTGCTCAGGACGAATAAATACCGAGAGCGGGCATGCGCCATCAAATGATTTGGCGCGCTCCCAGGGATGGCCCTTGGCTTTCAGCTGGTCCTGCAATTCACGCAGCGTCAGGTCCAGCGCCAACCCGACGCCCATGACCGCTTGCCGTGCCTGCTCGATGCTTACGTCACCACTGAGTGGCTGACCGATCAGCAGGGCAATTTCCGTTTCAAAGTGCACCGGGCCCTTGTCTGTCGGCAGCTGCAAGGGAGCATCACTGAGCGGGACTACGGCAGTGGCCGGCTTGATAAACAGAAGCGGCTCACTGGGCACCGGATTGTTCAGTTCACGCGCATGTTCGGCATAATTGCGCCCGACACAGACAACCTTGCCCAGTGGCAGGTCGATGGTGGTGCCGTCAGCGAAATGGTGTTGGTAGGACATGCAGACTCCACGCAAGAGATGGGTAGAAACACGGCTTGCTGCACTAGGCCTGGCAAGCGGTGTTGCCTGGCCCCTGATCTGGACCGTCTATAGCCAGGGACGGCTATAGACGAGCGTACAGGGACGTATTTACAGCGTGTCCAGGTCAGGGGCCAGGCAATACCGCATAACTCAGAATTTTTCCTATAAGTGTTTCTAACCAATAGTTTTAAAAACACACTCTTTCAAGCCGCGTAAATGGACGGCATCACCAGGCTCAGGCAAAAATCTTGCCCGGATTCATAATGCCATTCGGATCAAATACAGCCTTGACCGCTTTCATCACGGCAATTTCTTCCGGGCTGCGGCTGTAATGCAGGTAGTCACGCTTGGTCATACCGACGCCGTGCTCAGCAGAAATCGAGCCGTTGTATTTCTGCACGATCTCGAACACCCACTTGTTCACACTGGCGCACTTGCCAAAGAAATCATCCTTGTCCATGCCTTCCGGCTTGAGGATATTCAGGTGCAGGTTGCCGTCACCGATATGGCCGAACCAGACGATCTCGAAGTCCGGGTAGTGTTCCGCGACGATGGCATCAATGTCATGCAGGAACGCCGGCACCTTGCCGACAGTGACTGAAATGTCGTTCTTGTACGGCGTCCAGTGCGAGATGGTTTCCGAGATAAATTCGCGCAGTTTCCACAGATTCTGCAATTGCTGGTCGCTTTGGCTCATCACCCCGTCCAGCACCCAGCCCTGCTCCACGCAGTGTTCAAAGATCTCCAGCGCCTGGTTGGCGATCTCTTCATTAAGCGCTTCGAATTCCAGCAACGCATAGAAGGGGCACTCGGTAGCAAAGGGCGCCGGCACATCGCCGCGGGCCATGATCTTGGCCATCGCCTTGTCGGAGAAAAACTCGAAGGCAGTCAGGTCCAGCTTGCTCTGGAAGGCGTGTAGCACTGGCATGATGGAATCGAAGTCGGCGGTGCCGAGCACCATGGCGGTCAGGTTCTTTGGCGCGCGCTCCAGACGCATGGTTGCTTCAACGACAAAACCCAAAGTACCTTCGGCGCCGATAAAGAGCTGGCGCAGATCATAGCCGGTGGCGTTCTTGATCAGATCCTTGTTCAGCTCCAGCAGCTCGCCGGTGCCGGTAACTACTTTCAGGCCCGCCACCCAGTTTCGCGTCATACCGTAGCGAATGACCTTGATACCACCGGCATTGGTGCCGATATTGCCACCAATATTGCTGGAGCCGGCAGAGGCGAAATCAACCGGGTAATACAGCCCCTGCTCTTCGGCAAATTGCTGCAACTGGGCAGTGATCACGCCAGGCTGGCAGACCACGGTGCGGTCAAATTCGTTAAATGACACTATCTTGTTCATGTAGTCGAAAGAGACCACGATTTCGCCGTTGGCGGCCACAGCGCCAGCGGACAGGCCGGTTCGGCCGCCGGAAGGCACCAGCGCGACCTGATGCTGGTTGGCAAAGCGCACGATTGCCTGCACCTGCTCGGCGCTTTTCGGGAACACAATGGCCAGCGGGGCCGGC
>SKFV01000319.1 GCA_007117785.1 Pseudomonas sp. | reverse complement strand
CGGTAACAGGGGAAAACTGAGGATGTTGGCCGGGGCTGACTGGGCGGGCGGTGATGCATGCACGAACACCCCCGAACGCGGGCGGATTTCGATATAGCCATCGGCTTCCAGCTGACGGAAGCACTGCACCACGGTGTTAACGCTGACGCCGAACATCTGGCTGAGCTGGCGTACCGAGGGCAATCGTTCCCCCGCGCTGTAACTGCCGGTGCGAATATGCTGGCGCAACTGCTCGCTGATACTTTCGTAAAGATAGTGCTCGTGGGCCATGGGTGCACTCGCCCGGCGGACCGGGACTGCTCAGGTACATTATTTTTATTGGCTCAGAGCAGTATAGGCAGTGCTGGCGTAGCGCGCCAATTCGGTGCGCTGGATGGCCGGCGCGTTAACGGCGCTCCAGCAGTACGCCGGACTCCATATGATGGGTATAGGGGAACTGGTCGAACAGGGCGCAGCGCACCAGGCGGTGGGTAGCGTTCAGCTCGGTCAGGTTGGCGGCCAGGGTCTCCGGGTTGCAAGAGATATACAGGATGCGGTCATAGCCCTTGACCAGCTCCAGCGTGGCCGGGTCAAGGCCGGCGCGCGGCGGGTCGACAAAGACGGTGGAAAAATCAAAGCCGTCCAGGTCAATGCCCTGCAAGCGGCGGAACTCGCGCACGCCTGTCAGCGCCTGGGTGACCTCTTCACTGGCCAGTCGCACCAGGGTGACGTTGTCCACGTTGTTGCTGGCCAGGTTATCCAGCGCGGCATAGACCGAGCGTTTGGCCAGCTCGGTCGCCAGTACCTGGCGGAAGCGGGTCGATAGCGGCAGGGTAAAATTACCGTTACCACAATACAGCTCCAGCAGGTCGCGTTGATCATGCCCGGCAGCGTCCAGCGCCCAGCCCAGCATCTTCTGGTTGACCACACCATTGGGTTGGGTAAAGCCGCCTTCGATCTGCTGGTAGTGCCAGTCACGACCATCAACCTGCAGGCATTCGGTAATGTAATCCTTGTCCAGTAACCGCTTGCGGCCACGGCTACGGCCGATCAGCTGAATATCGAGCTGAGCTGCCAGTTCGCGCGCCGGGGCGTCCCAGTCTTCATCCAGTGGCCGGTGATAGCAGAGGGTGACCAGGGCTTCGCCGGACAGGGTGGTAAGAAACTCGACCTGAAAAAGCTTGCGCCCAAGAAGGGGGTTGGCCTTGCAGGCATCCAGTAAGGGGCCCATCAGTTGATTGATGCGCTGACTGGCAATCGGCAGCTGGGTCAGCAGAATCGGCTGGCGTTTGTCACCGTGTTCGAACATGGCGTAATGCGGCGTGCCGTTTTCATACCAGAGGCGAAATTCGGCGCGTAAACGAAAGTGCTCCGGCGGTGAATCAAACACCTCGGGCTCTGGCGCGGCAAAGGGCTGCAGCAGATCGATCAGGCGCTGGCGCTTGGCGTCGAGCTGGGATACATACTGGTTGGGGTCGAATGCAGTACTCATCAGTTGAAGAACGCCAGTTTGATTATGAACAGGGCCGACAGCGCATAGAGGCTGGGGTTGAGTTCGCTCCAACGCCCGGAGAGCAGCTTGATCGCCGTCCAGGTGATAAAGCCAATAGCGATGCCGTGGGCAATCGAGAAGGTCAGCGGCATCATGATGGCGGTCACCACCACGGGCGCGGCTTCAGTCAGGTCTTCCCAGTCTACCTGTACCAGGCCGCCGGTCATCAGAACGGCAACAAACAACAATGCCGGAGCGGTGGCGAAAGCAGGTACCGCTGTGGCCAGTGGTGACAGGAACAGGCACAGCAGAAAGAGGATGGCCACCACGCAGGCAGTCAGGCCGGTGCGTCCGCCCGCAGCAGTGCCGGCGGCAGATTCAATGTAGCTGGTGGTGGTCGAGGTGCCCATCAGAGAGCCGGCCATGGTCGCTGTACTGTCGGCCATCAGTGCCCGACCGAGACGCGGCATACGGCCGTTCTCATCCAGCAGTTTGGCGCGCTGGGCAACGCCGATCAGGGTGCCCGAGGTGTCAAACAGGTCGACAAAGAGAAAGGCAAACACCACGCTGAGCAGACCGATTTCAAAGGCACCGCGCAGATCCAGCTGCATGAAGGTCGGTGCCAGGCTGGGGGGTGCTGAAACTACACCGGTTGCCTGGCTGAGGCCGAGCAGCAGGCTGATGCCGGTTATTGTCAGGATACCGATCATAACCGCACCGGTTACCCGTTTGGCGGCCAGTGCCACGATAAGCACAAAACCCAGTGCAGCCAGAATGGGAGCGGGCTGGGTCATGTCACCCAGGCCGACCATGGTGGCATCGTGAGGCACGACAATGCCGGCATTTTTCAGCGCGATCAGCGCGAGAAACAGACCGATACCAGCGGCAATGGCCGAGCGCAGGGCCATGGGGATGCTGTTGATAATCCACTCGCGGACCTTGAACACGCTGAGCAGGAAAAACAGAAAGCCGGAGAGAAAGACCGCGCCCAGTGCCACTTCCCAGCTGTAACCCATGGAGCCTACGACGGTGTAGCTGAAGAAGGCATTCAATCCCATGCCGGGGGCCAGGGCAATCGGGTAGTTGGCCCACAGCCCCATGATCAAGGTGCCCAGTGCGGCGGCCAGGCAGGTGGCGACAAAGGCCGCCCCCGGATCAATACCGGCATCAGCCATCATCGCCGGGTTGACGAAGATGATATAGGCCATGGTCAGGAAGGTGGTCAGACCGGCAATGATCTCGGTCTTGATGTTGGTGCCGTGTGCGCTGAGTTGAAAAAGTCGTTCCAGCATCGGGATAGCCTGCGGCAAATGAGAGGGGAAAACCGACGATTTTAACGCAAAATGCCGCTCAAAAGGGAGTGAGTTGCGGTTTTTGTACCGTCGTGGGGGTGGGCAAACGCTGCTGCACTGTGGCAGGCTTGTCGACCTATTTTATCCAGGAGGCCTTGCCTTATGAGCTTTGAAACCGAATCCCAGCGTGTCAGTTACGGCATTGGCCGCCAGATGGGCGACCAGCTGGCCAGCAGCAATATTCCCGATCTGGATCTTGATGGAGTTGCTGCGGGCCTGCGTGATGCCTTTAACCAGCAGCCTAGCCAAGTGGCTGAAGCCGATCTGCAGGAGGCCTTCCAGAGCTTGCAGGCAAAAATGCAGGCGCAGGCTGATCAGGCGGCGGGTGCCATGCGCCAGGCTGGCGAAGAGTTTCTCGCTGAAAATGCCAAGCGTGAAGGTGTGGTTACCCTGGCTTCCGGGCTGCAGTACGAAGTGATCAATGCCGGTACTGGCGCTACTCCCACGGCCAGCTCTACGGTGCAGACGCACTATGAAGGTACTTTGATCAACGGTGACGTATTTGATTCTTCCTACAAGCGCGGCCAGCCGGCTGAGTTTCCGGTTGTTGGTGTAATCGCGGGTTGGACCGAAGCTCTGCAGTTGATGCAAGAAGGGGCAAAATGGCGGCTGTTTATTCCGTCTGATCTGGCCTATGGCGAGCGGGCTGCTGGCAGCATCCCTCCGCACAGTGCTCTGGTCTTCGATATCGAGCTGCTCAAAGTTCTCTGAGTCAGGCTGATGCAGGCGCTTGCACTTCCCCTTGTGTCGGGGTGCAAGCGTCGTCTGATTCTTGACAGCAAGTGGACTGCAACCTAGCATGCCGCAACCTTTCGGAAAATGTGCTGTCAATGTCCACCCTGCCTTTCTATGCTCCTGTTAGCGATGACTTTGAAGCAGTCAACGCACTGATTCTGCGGCAATTGCACTCGCGGGTGCCTTTGGTCGAGAAAATCGGTGAATACATTATCAGTGCCGGTGGCAAGCGCTTGCGGCCGCTGGTGGTATTGTTGGCGGCGCGGGCCTGTGGCGAAGACACGGGTCGGCAGCACAGCCTGGCTGCGATCATCGAGTTCCTGCATACCGCGACCCTGTTGCATGATGATGTGGTAGATACCTCTGACATGCGGCGTGGCCGCTCTACCGCCAATGCCCTGTGGGGTAATGCCCCCAGCGTACTCGTTGGCGATTTTCTTTACTCGCGTTCGTTCGAGATGATGGTAGAGCTGGGTGATATGGGGGTGATGCAGATTCTCTCGCGGGCAACCAATGTGATTGCCGAAGGCGAAGTGTTGCAGTTGTCCAAGGTGCGCGATGCCAGCACCGATGAAGCTACCTACATGGAAGTCATTCGTAGCAAGACGGCCATGCTGTTTGAGGCCTCCAGCCACAGTGCAGCCGTGCTCGCCGGCGCTGCCGAGCCGGTAGCCGAGGCGCTGCGCGTCTATGGTGATGCCCTCGGGGTGGCCTTCCAGTTGATTGATGACGTGCTGGATTATCGCGGTGATGCCGATGCCATGGGCAAGAATGTGGGTGATGACCTGGCCGAAGGCAAGCCGACCCTGCCGCTGATCTACACCATGCGTGAAGGCTCTGACGAGCAGGCGCAACTGGTTCGCAAAGCTATCCAGAAGGGTGGTAGTAACGAGATTGTGGCTGTGCAGGCAGCAGTTCAGGATACCGGTGCGCTGGATTACACCGAGTCGCTGGCGCGTGAGCAGGTCGAGCGGGCGATTGCTGCACTGGATGTGTTACCGCTATCGCCCTATCGCGAAGCCCTGGAGCAATTGGCCCGTTTTGCCATTGAGCGTCAATACTGAGCGGCTTATGCCGCTTTTTCGCTTGCGCCAGAGGACGTAAAACGCTAGAATCCTCGCCCCTGAAAAACCGATTTACAGCATCCCTGTTTTGACAATGGCAAGGTAGGGCCCGATGGGCGGGTTCACTTGCAGCCATGCCGGCCACTAAATATTATACCCAAGCGCCGGGTGAGCAGGATTACGGAGAAAGCAAACATGTACGCAGTGATTGTTACCGGTGGCAAGCAGTACAAGGTCGCTGAAGGTGAGTACCTTCGCGTAGAGAAACTGGAAGCCGAAACCGGCTCCAGCATTGAATTCGATAAAGTGCTGCTGGTTGGCAATGGTGACGACATCAAGATCGGTGTTCCGGTTGTTGATGGCGCCAAAGTTACTGCCGAAGTGACCGAGCACGGTCGTGGCGATAAGGTACGCATCATCAAGTTCCGTCGTCGCAAGCACCACATGAAGCGTCAGGGCCACCGTCAGTGGTTCACCGAAATCAAGATTACCGGCATTTCAGCCTAAGCCGATTCTGGAGGTACTTACTCATGGCACACAAAAAAGCAGGCGGTTCCACACGTAACGGCCGCGATTCAGAATCCAAACGCCTTGGTGTGAAAATGTTTGGTGGCCAGGCGGTCAACGCCGGCAACATCATCGTTCGTCAGCGTGGCACTCAGTTCCACCCCGGCAAGAACGTTGGTATCGGCAAGGATCACACCCTGTTTGCCAAGGCAGAAGGCGTGGTCAAGTTTGAAGTCAAGGGCAAGTTCGGTCGCCGCTACGTGAATATCGTAGCCGCCTAAGCGCCGCCTTGTACGAAAAGCCCTGTCATACGACGGGGCTTTTTTGTTTGTGAGTGGTGGGCCTTGGGGCCGATTCGGCGCTAATCTGACAGTGTCCAGAACCTTAACCCATCCCGCGAGGGAGGGAGAACGATGAAATTTGTTGATGAAGTATCCATTACGGTCAAGGCCGGTGATGGTGGTAACGGATGCATGAGCTTCCGTCGGGAAAAATTTATTCCCAAGGGTGGCCCGGATGGCGGCGACGGTGGTGACGGTGGTTCGATCTATCTGGAAGCCGATAGCAACCTGAATACCCTGGTGGACTACCGCTATACCCGCCGTTTCAACGCCAAGCGCGGTGAAAATGGCCGCGGTAGCGACTGTACTGGCGCCAAGGGTGAAGACATGGTGCTCAAGGTGCCGGTCGGCACGACCGTGGTCGATGCCGGTACCCAGGAAATCATTGGTGATCTGACCAAAGAGGGCCAGCGACTGCTGGTTGCGCAGGGCGGTTTCCATGGTCTGGGCAACACACGTTTCAAATCCAGTGTCAACCGCGCGCCCCGGCAGACCTCTCAGGGCAGCCTGGGTGAGCAGCGCGATCTCAAGCTGGAAATGAAAGTGCTTGCCGATGTAGGCCTGCTCGGCTTGCCCAACGCTGGCAAGAGCACGCTGATCCGCGCCGTCTCCGCAGCCAAGCCCAAGGTGGCGGATTATCCCTTTACCACCATGGTGCCCAACCTGGGTGTGGTGGACGTGGGGCGTTTGCGCAGTTTCGTGATTGCCGATATTCCCGGTGTTATAGAGGGGGCGGCTGAAGGTGCTGGTCTGGGCACGCGCTTTCTCAAGCACTTGTCGCGTACCCGCCTGTTGTTGCACCTGGTAGATATGGCGCCGCTGGATCAAGCCGACCCGGTCGAGGCGGTGGAGACCATTGTGCATGAATTGGGCAAGTTCAGCCCGGCACTGACCATGCGTGAGCGCTGGCTGGTGCTGAACAAGTGTGACCAGTTGCTGGAAGACGAGCAGCAGACGATTCTCGATGATGTGGTTGAGCGCCTGGAATGGGACGGGCCAGTCTTCGTGATTTCGGCAGCCGATCGTCAGGGTACCGAAGAGCTGGCCAAGGCAGTGATGAACTGGCTGGAAGAGCGTCAACGGCGCATTGCCGAGGACGAAGACTATGCGGCTGAAGTCGCTACCCTTGACCAGCAGGTCGAGGATGAGGCGCGCGCCCATCTGCAGTTGCTCGATGATCGCCGTATTCTTCGCAAGCAGGGTCTGCTCAAGGACGACGCTGATGACGACGACTTTGATGATGAGGATGACGACGAGGATGGCGCGGAAATCATCTACGTGCGTTAAGTGCTCTGCCTCAAGCCACTAACCGCCAGCCATCAGTCAAAAGCTGGCGGCTTGTGGCTGGTAGCCTGTCTCGTCTGGCTAGTACAATAGCGCCTTTCCCGTTTACTCCGGTTGGTGGAATCAAGATGCGTGACAAGGTAACCAATGCCCGGCGCTGGGTAGTCAAGATTGGCAGCGCGTTGCTGACGGGCGACGGTCGTGGCCTGGATCAGGTCGCCATGCGTGTCTGGGTCGAGCAACTGGTTGCCTTGCGTAACAGCGGCGCTGATCTGGTTTTGGTCTCGTCCGGCGCTGTTGCCGCCGGAATGAGCCGCCTCGGCTGGGCCGAGCGGCCGAAAACCATTCACGAATTGCAGGCGGCGGCAGCTATCGGCCAGATGGGGCTGGTGCAGGCCTGGGAGTCCAGTTTTCAGGCGCACGGGCTGGCGACGGCGCAAGTGCTGCTGACCCATGACGACCTGTCTGACCGCAAGCGATACCTGAACGCGCGCAGTACCTTGCGGGCGTTGCTGGACCTGGGCGTGATTCCGGTAGTCAACGAAAACGATACCGTGGTCACTGACGAGATCCGCTTTGGTGACAACGATACCCTGGGTGCTTTGGTCACCAATCTGGTGGAAGCCGATTTGCTGGTGATTCTGACCGACAAGGACGGGTTGTACACGGCTGATCCCGGTCGTGATCCACAGGCTGAACTTATTGCTGAAGCCATGGCCGACGATGCCAAGCTGGATGCCATGGCAGGTGGCAGTGCGGGTGCCCTGGGCCGTGGCGGCATGCTGACCAAGTTGCGGGCGGCACGGCTGGCGGCGCGCTCCGGTGCCGGCACGGTGATTGTCGGTGGGCGTATCGAGCGGGTCATTGAGCGTCTGCATGCGGGTGAGTCCCTGGGTACCTTGCTGTTGCCGGAAAAGGGGCTGCTGGCCGCGCGCAAGCAGTGGCTGGCCGGGCATTTGCAGATTCGCGGCCGTTTGCTGGTGGATGCGGGTGCGGTGCGGGCCTTGACCAGCGGACGGCGCAGTTTGCTGCCGGTGGGCGTGACTGCTGTGGAGGGTAGCTTCCGCCGTGGCGAAATGGTTGCCTGCATTGGGCCGGATGGACGTGAAGTGGCGCGAGGCCTGGTCAACTACGGCATTCAGGATGCCCAGCGCATTGTCGGGCAGCCGACCGAATCGATCAGTGGCATTCTGGGGTATATCGATGAGCCCGAGCTGGTTCACCGGGACAATCTGGTTCTGCTCTGACGGGCTCTGACGGGGTTGTTGCCGGTAGTCGGTATAGCCAGGCACAAAAAAACCGGCCTTGGCCGGTTTTTTTACGACAACTGCTACAGTATCAAGCGGCTTCAGCCAGCGCCTTGATGTGAGCATTCAGGCGGCTCTTGTGGCGAGCGGCCTTGTTCTTGTCGAGAATGCCCTTGTCAGCCATGCGGTCGATGACCGGGACAGCTGCGGTGTAGGCAGTCTTGGCTTGTTCCAGATCTTTGGCATCGATTGCCTTGATCACGTTCTTGATGTACGTGCGGACCATGGAGCGCAGGCTGGCATTGTGGCTGCGGCGCTTCTCGGCCTGCTTGGCGCGTTTTTTGGCTTGAGGTGAGTTGGCCACCGTCGTGCTCCTCAGAAATACTGAATGAATAAGGGTCGAATAAGGCCGCGTACTATGCCGCCGGGCTTGTTGAATGTCAAGCCTGCGGCGCGCGATAAAGCGGCGGATTCCGATTGCCGGTTATCAGGGCGCACAAGGGGTGCCTTGTGGCCCTGCATCAAGCTATTATCGCGGTTTTTGCCGTCTGGATAAACCATGACCACCAGCACGCCTCCACCTGCAGCAGAACCCAAGGCGCACGGCCTGCTGCGTTCGGGCATGGTCGTGAGCATCATGACCATGCTGTCGCGGGTGCTGGGCATGGTGCGTGATGTGGTGGTGGCCAACTACTTTGGCTCCAAATCGGAAGCTGATGCCTTTTTTATCGCCTTCAAGATTCCCAATTTCCTCCGCCGCCTTTTCGCCGAGGGGGCCTTTGCTCAGGCTTTCGTGCCGGTGTTGTCGGAATACCGCACCAAGCGCAGCCTGGCCGAGGTCAAGCTGTTGGTGGATCGGGTAGCCGGTACGCTGGGGCTGAGTCTGGTGGCGATTACCGCCATCGGCGTGGCCGGTGCGCCAGTGCTGATTACCTTGTTTGCCCCGGGGTTTCATGGCGATGCCTACAAGCTCGGTCTGGCCACCGATATGCTGCGCATCACCTTTCCCTACTTGCTGCTGATTTCACTGACGGCTTTCTGTGGTTCGATTCTGAACAGCTACGGGCGCTTTGCTGTGCCGGCTTTTACCCCGGTGCTGCTCAATCTGAGCATGATTGGCGCTACGGTCTTGCTCAGTCCCTGGTTCGAGCAGCCGATCATGGCGCTGGCCTGGGGCGTGTTTATTGCCGGGGTGGCGCAGTTGCTGTTCCAGGTACCCTTTCTTTGGCGTATTAAATTGCTGCCGGTACCGCGGCCGAACCGGCATGACGAAGGCGTCAAGCGCATCATGACCTTGATGATTCCGGCCCTGTTCGCGGTGTCCGTCAGTCAGATCAATTTGCTGT
>SKFV01000020.1 GCA_007117785.1 Pseudomonas sp. | reverse complement strand
TCCTTGAACAGCACCACGGTTGGCAGGCTGCGAATACCAAAGCGCTGGGTCAGCCCCGGGTGGGCATCGCAGTCGACCTTGGCCAGCAGCATTTCCCCGCCGAAGCTCTCGGTGATCTTCGCCAGCACCGGCATCAGTGCCTTGCAGGGTGCACACCATTCGGCCCAGAAATCTACCAGTACCGGTTTGTGGTGTGAGTTCTCGATTACATAGCGGTCAAAGTCGGCTTCGCTGACATCAAAAATATAGGCTGACATAACAGTGTCCAGAGGGCGGTTTATCTATCGGGTTAGTGGGGGCGGTGAGGGGGAAATCAAGTTGAAGGATGCTTTGTTTGATGACTGCGATACAAAGCCACCTGGCGAAACTCCAGCGGTTCGCCGAGGTCAGGCCAAGTCTGGCCCTTGAGGGTGGTGAGCTTGTCAAAATCACTGTGCTGCAGGTTGCGCACCCGCGAGTCGGCAATCAGCGTCTGGTGGGCGCGCTGGCTGAAGTGGGCGAGCAGGCGATGGTTATCGCTGTCGTAGAGCACGTCGGCAGCCAGCAGCAGGTCGATTGACGCGGTACAGGTAAAAAAATCACTGGCGATCTGGAGGTCGACCTGGTTCAGTTCGGCGTTCAACTGGCTGGCCAACTGCGCCGCTGGATCAAGGTCGCAGGCGATGCTGGTCCTGGCACCGGCCAGCGCGCAGGCAATGGCGACAACCCCGGAGCCGGCCCCAAAATCGAGGACCTGCTTGCCACGGACCTGATCCGGGTTGTCCAGTATCCAGCGTGCCAGCGCCAGTCCGCTTCCCCAGCAAAAACCCCAGTAGGGTGGCGTTTCCAGCAAGCGCCGGGTTTCTTCAGCGGCAAAGGCCCGGTCGAGGTTGTCCGGGTCGAGCAGCCAGAGGCGGATCTCCGGCAGGCCGGGCAAGCTGCTGATGGTCAGCCGGGCTGAGGGCAGCACCTGCTGCAGACTGGCTTCGAGGTGGTCGCGCATCGGAGTCCTTGTATCGCTTCAGGCGTTAGCGGTGCGGATAAGGTTGCAGGCAATAATGCTGGCGACAAGCGCGGATGTCGAGCAGAAGGCAGGTTTTGGGAGGGCCGAGTTCCACCTCGGCCGGCGGCGGTGCTGGTGGGTGTTTTGGTCGAGCGGGAGCGCTATCTTCCCAGGGCGGCACCCCAACGTTTATTCGCTGCGCGCCAGCGGGTAAGATGGGGAGATACTCACCGGTTCAGGAAGCTTGCCATGCATTGCCCCTTTTGTGGTGCCGTCGATACCAAAGTGATTGACTCACGGTTGGTCGCTGAAGGTGATCAGGTGCGCCGCCGGCGTGAATGTCTGGCTTGCCAGGAGCGCTTTACCACCTTTGAAACCGCTGAACTGGTGATGCCGCGCCTGATAAAGCAGGACGGCCGTCGCCAGCCCTTTGATGAAGACAAGCTGCGCGCCGGTATGCAGCGGGCGTTGGAAAAGCGCCCGGTCAGCGTGGAAGAAATCGAGGCCGGCATTGGCCGTATCAAGCACCAACTGCGCGCCACCGGCGAGCGTGAAGTCAATGCCATGGTGGTTGGTGAAATGGTCATGAATGAGCTCAAGCAACTGGATGAGGTGGCCTATATCCGCTTCGCTTCGGTCTACCGCCGTTTCCAGGACCTGAACCAGTTCCGCGAGGAAATCGAGCGTTTATCCCGTGGTGGCCAGCCCGATGAGTGATCAGCAGTGGATGCTGCGGGCGCTGCAACTGGCGCGGCAGGGACTGTATTCCACGGAACCCAATCCCCGGGTTGGCTGTGTCCTGGTCCGCGACGACCAGGTCGTCGGTGAGGGCTGGCACGTGCGTGCCGGAGAGGGCCATGCCGAAGTCAATGCGCTGGCCGAGGCTGGTGAGCGGGCGCGTGGTGCCACGGCCTATGTCACCCTGGAGCCCTGCAGTCATTTCGGTAAAACGCCACCTTGCGCCGATGCCTTGATTCGCGCCGGCGTCAGTCGCGTGGTGGTGGGCATGCAGGACCCCAATCCGCAAGTGGCTGGCCAGGGGCTGGCACGTTTGCAGGCGGCGGGTATTGCCGTCAGCAGCGGTGTTCAGGAAGCAGATGCCCGGGCACTGAATCCCGGATTCATCAAGCGCATGCAACTGGGCCAGCCCTGGGTGCGCCTGAAACTGGCGATGAGTCTGGACGGTCGCACGGCTATGGCCAGTGGCGAAAGCCAGTGGATAACCGGGCCGGCGGCACGTGCCGATGTGCAGCGCTGGCGGGCGCGCAGCGGGGCGGTCATCAGTGGCGCCGACAGTGTGCTGTTGGATGACTCGGCGCTCACGGTGCGTAGGGAGCAGTTGGGCCTGCCGGATGCCGAGGCCGCTTTGGCCGCCGAACGCCAGCCTTTGCGGGTACTGATCGATGGCCGCTTGCGCGTGCCTTTGCAGCAGCGGCTGTTTCAACTGGCAGGCCCTACCCTGGTTGCGAGCTTGAGCGATCAGCGTCAGGGCGACTATCAAGCCGCAGGCAGCGAGTTGCTGGCGCTGCCGAATGCTGATGCCACCCAGGTCGATTTGTCTGCCGTGCTGACGACTCTGGCGCAAAGAGGTTGTAACGAGGTGTTGGTCGAGTCCGGCGCGCGCCTCGCCGCAGCCTTCTGGCAGGCCGAGCTGGTTGATGAGTTGCTGGTCTATATGGCCCCGCGCCTGCTTGGCAGCAGTGCCCGGCCCTTGCTGGATCTGCCCTTCACGCAAATGAGCGAAGCCCGCGATGTACATATTGAAGAGCTGCGCGCTGTCGGCAATGACTGGCTGATCCGTGCCCGACCGGCAAGGCACTTAAGCGCATCGCAGCCCGTCTGATCAGGTCGCCGACACACGGTGATACCGCAGGGGCAGCCAATGGGCCCCGGCTTGGGTATAATGCCGCGTTTTCCATCTTCTGCGAGCAATCAGCCTATGTTCACTGGCATCATCGAAGCGGTTGGTCAGATTCAACGCATGCAGCCGCGCGGCGGCGATGTGCGGCTTTATGTGCAGACCGGCAAGCTGGATCTGGGCGACGTCAAACTGGGTGACAGCATCGCGGTCAACGGGGTCTGTCTGACCGCCGTCGAGTTGCCGGGTGACGGCTTCTGGGCGGATGTCAGTCAGGAAACCATTCGCCGCAGCGCCCTTAGCAACCTCAAGGAAGGCAGTCGGGTCAACCTGGAAAAGGCGCTGACGCCAGCTTCCAGACTGGGTGGCCATCTGGTTAGTGGCCACGTTGATGGCGTCGGCAAGGTCTTGTCGCTGGAGCAGGATGCGCGCTCCTGGCATTTCCGCATTGAAGCACCGGCCAACCTGGCGAAATACATTGCTGAGAAAGGCTCGATTACCGTCGATGGCATCAGTCTCACGGTCAATGCCGTTGAAGGTGCTATCTTTCATTTGAATATCGTGCCGCACACCATGCAGGAAACCGTGATGGGTGATTACCAGCCCGGTACCTCGGTAAACCTGGAAGTGGATGTGATTGCCCGTTATCTGGAACGCCTGTTGCTGGGTGACAAGGCTGCCGAGCCGCAGACCGAAAGCAACATCAGTATGGCCTTTCTGGCCGACAACGGCTTCCTCAAGTCCTGATCAAGGTGCCCGGGAGGGCCGCATGCAGCTGAACAGTATCGAAGAAATCATTGAAGATATTCGCGCCGGCAAAATGGTCATCCTGATGGATGACGAAGACCGCGAGAATGAAGGCGACCTGATCATGGCCGCGCAGGCGGTTCAGCCTGAGCACATCAACTTTATGGCTCGCTTTGGCCGTGGCCTGATCTGCATGCCGATGAGCCTGGAACGTTGTGAACGCCTGCAGCTGCCACTCATGGTGCAGCGCAACGGCTCCGGTTTTGGCACCAAGTTTACCGTGTCGATCGAGGCTGCCGTGGGTGTCAGTACCGGCATCTCGGCAGGCGATCGCGCCCGCACGGTGCAGGCCGCAGCAGCGCCTGGCGCGGTGGCCAAGGATATCGTCAGCCCCGGCCATATTTTCCCGTTGATGTCGCAGCCGGGTGGCGTGCTGGCGCGGGCCGGGCACACTGAAGCCTCCTGTGATCTGGCGCGTATGGGTGGTTTTGAGGAAGCGGCCGTGATCTGCGAGATCATGAACGAAGACGGCACCATGTCGCGGCGCCCCGAACTGGAAGCCTTTGCTGAAGAGCACGACCTGAAAATCGGCACCATTGCCGATCTGATCCATTACCGCTTGCTCAATGAGCGTACCGTGCAGCGCGTCTCCGAGCAGACTCTGACCAGCGAGCTGGGCACCTTCAACCTGATTGCCTACCGTGACAGCCTGGAAGGGCTGATTCATCTGGCGCTGACCCAGGGTGAGATCAATCCGGAAGAGCCCACGCTGGTGCGTGTTCACAACATCGATCCGCTGCGCGATCTGCTGATGGTGCAGGAGCCGGGTCGCTGGAGTTTGCAGGACGCCATGAAGAAAGTCGCCGCCGATGGCAGCGGTGTGGTCTTGCTGCTGGGTAACCATATCGACAGCGACGGCCTGCTTAACCACGTGCGCAAGCTGTCCGGCGAAGAAGTGCCGGCTGCCCGCCGCCCGGCGACCTATAACACCGTTGGCGCCGGTTCACAGATCCTGCGTGACCTTGGCGTACGCAAAATGCGCCTGTTGTCGACGCCGATGAAGTTCAATGCCATATCCGGTTTTGACCTGGAAGTAGTAGAATACTTGCCACGTCAGTAAATGCACCCCCGGCGGCACTTGCACGTGCCGCCCGTTCTTTAAATTCAGAGAGACTTGTCATGACTGCAATCCGTACCATCGAAGGCGACTTTGTTGCCGTAGAAGGCCGCTATGCCCTGGTGGTTGGCCGTTTCAACAGCTTTGTGGTTGAAAGCCTGCTGGCCGGCGCCCTGGATACCCTCAAGCGCCACGGCGTAAAAGACGAAAACATCACCATCGTGCGCGTGCCGGGTGCTTTCGAAATGCCGCTGATGGTCAAGAAAGTGGCCGAACTCAAGCAGTATGACGCCATCGTTGCCCTCGGCGCGGTGATCCGTGGCGGCACCCCGCATTTCGAATATGTGGCCGGTGAGTGCGTCAAGGGCCTGGGTGTGATCTCTCTGGAATACGGTGTACCTGTTGCCTTCGGCGTGCTGACGGTCGACAGCATCGAGCAGGCCATCGAGCGCTCCGGCACCAAGGCCGGCAACAAGGGCGCCGAAGCCACCCTCTCAGCGATTGAAATGGTCAGTGCGATCAAGCAACTGGGGGCCTGAGTGAGTGAGCAGCAGGCACGACCGGGCCGCTCCGCCGGTCAACCCAAGCCATCCGCCCGGCGCAAGGCGCGCAGCTTTGCCATGCAGGCCCTCTATGCCTGGCAGATGGCTGACCTGCCGATTCATGAGCTGGTCGCCCAGTTTCTGGTCGACAATGATTTCAGCAAGGTCGATGAGGTCTACTTCCGCGAACTGGTCAGTGGTGTGCCCGGCCATCTGGATGTGATCGATAATCACCTCAGCGATGTGCTGGATCGTCCACTCAAGGAGCTGGATCCGGTCGAGCTGGCCATTTTGCGTCTCGGCGTTTACGAGCTGACCCAACGTATCGATGTGCCTTACCGGGTAGTGATCAACGAAGGCATCGAACTGGCCAAGACCTTTGGTGCCACCGACGGTCACAAGTACATCAATGGCATCCTCGACAAGTTGGCGCCGCGTCTGCGTAGCGTGGAATTCAACGCGCCGCGCCGGGGCTAAGGCAGGATGAGCCAGGGAGGCCCCTCTGCTGGCGGCGAGTTCGAGCTGATTCGCCGTTACTTTCAGCAGGCAGCCTTGACGGCTGCTGCGCCTGAATCTCTCCCCCTGCTCGGTATTGGTGACGATGCCGCACTGCTGGAAACCGCTCCCGGCCAATACCTGGTTATCTCGACGGATAGCCAGGTGCCGGGTGTCCACTTTCCGCACAGCTACCAGCCTGCCGATGCGGCCTATCGCGGCCTCGCGGCCGCAGTCAGTGATCTCGCTGCCATGGGTGCTGGACCCCTCGGTTTTACCATTGCCCTGACCCTTCCGGATACCGCTGCTGACTGGCTGGCTGACTTTGCCCGCGGGCTGGCGCAAGGGGCGCAGGACCATCAGATCAATCTGATTGGTGGCGATACCACCCGTGGTCCGTTGAACCTGGGGTTTACTGTGTTCGGCCAAATACCAGCGGGCCAGACTCTTCTGCGTAGTGGCGCCCAGCCGGGCGACTTGCTCTGTGTCGGCGGTTCGCTGGGCGACGGTGGTGCCGGCTTGCAACTGGCACTGGAAAAGCGGCTGCCGGAAGAGCTCAGCTCGCATCAACGCGATTACCTGCACCAGCGATTCTGGCGCCCGCGCGCGCAACTGTCCCTGGGTATCGCCCTGCGCGGTCGCGCCACTGCGACGTTGGATATATCCGATGGCCTGCTGGCCGATGCGGCCCATCTGGCCGCTGCCAGCGGTGTGGCTGTGCATATCGAGCAATCATCTTTGCCTGCCTCGGAGGCCCTGCAGGCCTGGCCGGCAAGTATTCGCAATGAGTGGATGTTGCGCGCCGGAGATGACTACCGCTTGCTGTTCAGTCTGCCTGCCGCCATGCTTCAGGCCGTGCACGCGGAGCAGCCGGATGTCCGGGTGATCGGCAAGGTTCAGGCGGGGCAGGGTGTCTGGCTGGACAGTGGCCAGGGCCCGCAGGCTGTCAGCGGTGCAAGCGGTTATCAACATTTCTACCCCTCTTCAGCAGGAGCTGCCGATGACTAGTACGCCCAACGGACAACCTCACGCCCCGGCGTCGGTATGGCGTAATCCGATCCATTTTCTTGCCTTCGGCTTTGGTAGCGGCGCCATCCCCAAGGCACCAGGTACCTGGGGTACGCTGGCGGCCGTGCCCTTTGTGTTGCTTTGGCAGCAGTTGCCTCTGGCTGGCTATATCGCCGTGCTGGTGGTAACCACCCTGGTGGGTATCTGGTTGTGTGATCGCACGGCCAGGGATTTGGGTGTGCATGACCACGGCGGTATTGTCTGGGATGAGTTTGTCGGCCTCTGGTTGACCATGCTGCTGGCGCCGCCGGGCTGGGGTTGGTTGCTGGCGGGTTTCCTGCTGTTCCGCCTGTTCGACATCTGGAAGCCCTGGCCGATTGGCTGGGTCGATCGCCGCGTCGACGGTGGCCTGGGTATCATGCTGGATGACCTGATTGCCGGGGGGATGGCGCTGGTGGTTTTGCTGCTGGCCGAATGGCTGTTAGTCTTGATCTGATACCGGCCTCGGGCCATGACAGGAAAGTCGTGATGGACCTCTTCAAGAACCTGATTGTGTTGCTTGCCCTGACGGGCCTTGCCAGTCCGCTGTGGGCCGAGCCCATGGTCAGGGTGGTCGGTTTGTTCAGCAGTGCTGTGGTAGTCAATATTGACGGGCAGCGCCAGATGCTGCGCGTTGGTCAGCCTGCCATGCAGGGTGTTGAGCTGATCAGTGCCGACAGTCGCAGTGCAACCCTGCGCATCAATGGCCGCGAACGGGTGCTGGGCCTGGAGCGGGATTACAGTGAAGGATTTGCTGTGCCCGAGCGACAGACCGTCAGTATTGGTCGCTCCCAGGGTGGTCACTTCCGTACCACCGGCTCGATCAATGGCCACAGTGTGCAATTCATGGTCGATACCGGTGCCACCAGTGTGGCGATGAACTCCCAGCTGGCCGAGCGCATGGGCCTCAATTATCGTGGCGGCAGAGAGGTGCAAGCGACCACCGCCAGTGGTCATGTACCGGGGTATCTGGTGACCCTGGATCGGGTGCGTATCGGTGACATCGAGCTGACCCGGGTTGAAGGGTTGGTGCTCGAAGGTGGCTTCCCGACCGAGGTTCTACTGGGCAACAGCTTTCTCAGCCGGCTGCGCATGGATGATCGTGGTGCGGTGCTGATTCTGGAACGCCGTTACTAAGGCGCGCAGTTATAACCGCACATCCCGTCACCATTCAACGTCGCCGTCAGCGCTGACTCCTGCTAAGATAGCGGCCCTTTTGCAAATGCTGCGGCTCACAGGAGTTCGGTGTGGCGGTTAACTATATTGCCTCGTCCCAGTTGCCTACCCAGTGGGGTACCTTCACCATGCACGGCTTCCTTGAAGAGGAGTCCGGCAAGGAGCATGTTGTACTGACCATGGGTGATGTGGCCGATGGCAAACCGGTACTGGGCCGCCTGCATTCCGAGTGCCTGACCGGGGATGCCTTGTTCAGCCTGCGCTGTGACTGTGGCTTTCAGCTTGAAGCTGCGCTGGCCGCCATTGCTGCGGAAGGTCGAGGCGCGTTGTTTTACCTGCGTCAGGAAGGCCGGGGTATAGGCCTGATGAACAAGATTCGTGCCTACAACCTGCAAGACGGTGGCGCCGATACCGTGGAGGCCAACGAGCAGCTCGGTTTTGGTGCGGATCAGCGCGACTATGCCATTTGTCAGCCGATGCTCAAGCATCTGGGCATCACCAGCCTCAAGTTACTGACCAACAACCCGCGCAAGGTCAAGGCGCTGGAAGGCTTCGGTATTGAAATAGCCCAGCGTCTGCCACTGCAGTTCGGGCTCAACCCCCACAACAGCAAATATCTGGCAACCAAGGCCGGCAAACTCGGCCATATGCTGGGCAACCTGCATCAAGCGGAGGCGGATTGATCATGGATCCTGCAGTCAACTGGAAAGCCCTGCAGCGCAACTGGCGCATGCAGACCATCGTATCGCTGATTCTGCCGATTGCTCTGGTCTGGCTGCTACGTGACAGTTCGGGCTCTTGGGAAGAGGCAGCCATTCCCTTGTTTGTATTGGGACTGGCTAGTATGTTTCTGACCCTCTGGCGCTTCAGCCCTTACAAGCGGGCGCT
This sequence comes from Pseudomonas sp., assembly GCA_007117785.1. Taxonomy (GTDB): domain Bacteria; phylum Pseudomonadota; class Gammaproteobacteria; order Pseudomonadales; family Pseudomonadaceae; genus Halopseudomonas. Next base: position 527 of record SKFV01000020.1, on the reverse strand, counting down.
GGTTGCCGTTGATCAACTGAGTGACCCGGCCGAGGCCGACGCTGAAGCGACCTGGGCCAGCCTGCACCATCAGCAAATGCTTGGCCTGCTGAATGCCAAGATCCCCGGCTGGATCGGTATGCTGCACTTTGTCTGTACCGGCGAGCTGACCCCGGTGATCCTGTTGGTGCTTGCCAGTCAGGGCCTGTTGCTGCTCTATCGTCCGCCCAGTGCCTGGGTCAACGCGAGCCAGGCATGATACGTGGCTGGCTGCTGGCCGGCCTGTTACTGCTGACCCAATCGGGCCTGGCTGCCGAACGGGTGATCAGTCTGGCGCCTTTCCTGACTGATCTGATGCTGCAACTGGATGCCAGTGAGCGTCTGGTCGGCATCATGGATGACAATCAGCGGGCCCCGGAACTTCCCGAGGTACCCCGTGTCGGCGGGTACCAGACGCTGGCCGCTGAACGCATTGTCGCGCAACGCCCCGACCTGATCCTTGCCTGGCCATCGGGCAATTCCAGCCAGTTGCTGGCGCAGCTGGACAG
>SKFV01000147.1 GCA_007117785.1 Pseudomonas sp. | reverse complement strand
CCGCGTCATGTGCCGTGACAAGGGCGAAATCAGCGTCAAGGGCTTCTCACGTCCGGTTCAGGTCTATCAGGTCGTTGGCCTGCGCAGTGAGCTGGGTGCCGCGCCCAGTTATCTGGAAGAGGAACGCCCCGGTTTCTCGATGTACCTGGATACCAACACTATCCGCAACTATGACAAGGACGAAATTGTCAAAACCCTGGAACAAGCCGCGCGTAAGCTGCGTGACAAGGTGATTATCTGAGCACCCGCTCTGCGGTCAGCTAAATGTGTCCCGTGGTGCCGAAGGCTCGTATACAATCGCATCCATTAAGTTTCTCGCATTACCACGGTTTAATCATGCTCAAACGCTTGCTTTGTCTACTGCTAATCTGTGCCCCGCTGGCGGTCACTGCCGAAGAGCTGCGCACCGGCCTGGTTCTGTCCGGTGGTGGCGCCCGCGGCATGGCGCACATCGGGGTGCTCAAGCAACTGGAAGCGCAGAATATTCCCATTCATGCAATTGCCGGCACCAGCATGGGTGCTGTGATCGGCGGCCTGTATGCCGCCGGCTACAGCGCGGATGAGCTGGAACAGATCGCTCTTGAACTGGACTGGCAAAACACTCTCAGCGACAGCCCGCAGCGCGAAGACATTCCCTTTCGTCGCAAGCAGGATGATCGCGACTTTCTGGTCAAATATCGCCTGACCTTTGACCAGGGCCGGCTCAGCCTGCCACGTGGCCTGCTCCAGGGGCAAAACCTCAGCCTGGCGCTGGAAACCCTGCTGGTGCATACCAACGAAGTGGATGACTTCGACCGCCTGCCGATTCCGTTCCGCGCCATAGCCACGGATATTGCCAGCGGTGATGCGGTGACCTTCAAAAGCGGCCACCTGCCGCAAGCCATCCGCGCCAGCATCGCCCTACCCGGCTTTTTTGCACCGGTTCAAGTCGATGGCCGCTTGCTGGTAGACGGCGTGCTGAGCAACAACGCGCCGATCGATGTTGCCCGTGCCATGGGCGTCGATCGTGTCATTGTGGTGGATACCGGCACTCCGCTGAAAAGCGCCGATGAACTGAAATCTATCATCGACATCATGGACCAGACCACCACCCTGCTGACCCGGGCGAACACCGAACGCCAACTGGCGACTCTGAGCCAGGATGATCTTTTACTGCAGCCGGAACTGGGCGCAATGGGCTTCAGCAGCTTCAGTGATATCGACCAGGCTATCGCCGCGGGTGAAGACAGCCTGCTAGGCAGCAACTGGCAAGCCTTTGCACAACCTCTAGTACCGGGCGAACCCGGTAATAGTCTGGCCATCGAGCGGCCACAGCGGCAGCCGATCATCGACCATATCGAGATTCGCAATACCGGCAAGGTCGATGACCAGGTGGTGCGCGCCATGGTTCGTCAACCCATCGGTGAACCGCTTAACCTGAGCCGGCTGGAAACCGACATGGGCACCATCTACGGCACTGACTATTTCAGCCGGGTGAACTACGAGATTGTGCATGACGACGACGCCGGCAACACCCTGCTGATTCGTACCCGTGGCCGCGAAACCGGCACCGATTACCTGCGCCTGGGCCTCAGTCTGGCGGATGACTTTCGCGGTGGCAGTCAGTTCAATATTGGCGCCAGCTACCGCATGAACGGCGTCAACCGCCTGGGGGCCGAGTGGTTCAACCGCCTGCAACTGGGCAGTAACCAGTTGATTTACAGCGAGTTCTATCAACCGCTGGATTATGGCTCACGCTACTTTGTCGCGCCCTTCCTTGATGCCGAAGCGCGCAATGTCGAAGTCATCGTCGATAATGACCCCGTAGTGGATTACCGCCAGTTGCGTTACGGCAGCGGCATCAATCTGGGCCGCCAGATCGCCAACAATGGTGAGGTTCGCCTGGGCGTTTCGCGTTACCGCGGTGAAGCCCAGGTGCGTCTGGGCGACCCTGACTTGCCCTCGTTCAACTTCAATGAAGCCTTCTACACCTTACAGATCGACCGCGACACCCTGGACGACATCAACTTCCCGACCCGCGGTGACGAAGCACGTCTCACGCTACGCCAGTCCGAACCCGATCTGGGCGCGGATGACCGTTACCGGCAGAGCGAGCTGACCCTGCGCCGAGTCTATTCCTTCGGCCAAAACAGCTTTCAGCTGGGTGGTGGCATCGGCCGCACCGAAAATGAAGTGGATATCGCCCAGAGCAGCTTCCTGCTCGGCGGGCCCGGACGCTTCTCCGGCTACCGGGAAAACAGCCTGGCCGGACAAAACTACAACCTGGCCCGCCTGGTCTACTTCCGCCGCCTGAGCAGCAACAATTATGTGCCACTGAGCATGCCCGTATACTTCGGCACCAGCCTGGAATATGGCCGCGTCTACAACAAGGGCGACGATGCCTTTGATACCGGCTATATCAGCGCCGGTAGCGTGATGATCGGCGCTGATACCTTCCTCGGCCCGCTGTTCTTCGGTCTCGGCGCCAACCAGGAAGGCGACCGCGCCCTGTATATGAAACTGGGGCAGACCTTCTAACCGGCAATTTCCAGTTCCAGCGCAGCGCGAATGCACAGCAGCTCGCCTTCCTGCAAGGCCAGACCATCACGTCCGGGCAGGTTGCGTACACCGGGGAAATGCTCTTCGCCAGCCGCCAGGAACAGATCCTGCGCCTCATCAATGACCGCCTGCGGGGCCTCAACCACCTGCTCCAGCTGCAGATCGCCCTGGCGCACCAGGCGCGCCAGTTCATGCCAGGTATCCTTGCTGCTCAAACCCAACTGACGGCTGATCTGCTCTGCGCCCATACCAGCCAGCACCAGGGCCTGCACTTCCTGACCGCGGGCCAGACGCGACTCATCCTGAGCATGCGCTGCTGCCCCGCTGCCATCGAGCAGGACCTGCAGAAAATCAGCGCCATAACGCTCCAGCTTGTGCGCGCCAATACCACTGACATGCCCCATATCCTGCAAACTGCCCGGCCGCTGGCGCAGCATATCCACCAAGGTCGAATCCGGAAAAATCACATAAGGCGGCACGCCATGCTCTTCCGCCAGGCGCTTTCGCAGCGCGCGTAGCGACTCCCACAGCGGTTTGTCCGCATCGGCTACCACCGCCCGCTCACTGCCACGGCCCGGCAAGGGCGCCGAGCGCGCCGCATCCTTGCGCAGCGCCAGTGATTCTTCACCGCGCAGCAAGGGCCGGCAGGACTCATCCAGCCGCAGGCTGCCATAACCATCCAGATCCACCTCAACCAGCCGGCGTGCAATCAGTTGGCGGAATACCGAGCGCCACTCGATCTCGTTGAACTGTTTGCCAATACCATAAGTGGACAAATGCTGGTGCCCGGCACTGCGAATCTTTTCGTTATCCCGCCCGAGCAGAATATCCACCAGATGCCCTACCCCATAGCGTTGACCACTGCGGTAGATGGCCGATAGCGCCATACGCGCCGCCTCACTGCCATCCCAGGTCGCCACCGGCTCGCGGCAATTGTCGCAATAGCCACAGGGCTCCGGCATGTCATCACCAAAATAACTCAGCAGAGACTGCCGGCGGCAACTGGTCAGCTCACACAGGGCCAGCATGGCATCCAGCTTGTGCCGCTCGATACGCTTGTGCCGCTCGTCACCCTCGGAGTTGGCCATGATCTGATTGAGCATCAGTACATCCTGCAGGCCGTAAGCCATCCAGGCATCCGCCGGCAAGCCATCACGGCCAGCACGGCCGGTTTCCTGATAATAGGCTTCCACGCTTTTCGGCAAATCCAGGTGCGCCACAAAGCGCACATTGGACTTGTCGATACCCATGCCAAAAGCAATGGTCGCCACCATGATCAGCCCTTCCTCATTGAGGAAGCGCTTCTGGTGCAAGGCACGCAAATCAGATGACAGGCCTGCATGGTAAGGCAGCGCCGGCCAGCCCTGTTGCGACAGCCACTGGGCGGTATCTTCCACCTTCTTGCGCGACAGGCAGTAGACGATGCCGGCATTGCCTTTGTGCTGGCCAAGAAACTGCTGCAGCTGCTGGCGCGGCTTATCCTTGGGCACAATACGGTAGAAAATATTCGGTCGATCAAAGCCGGAGACAAAGCAGGCCGCCTGCTGCAAGTGCAGACGCTGGATGATTTCCTCACGGGTGCGCTCATCGGCTGTCGCCGTCAGCGCCATACGCGGCACCTGCGGGAACAGGCTGTCCAGCTGCCCCAGCTGCAGGTATTCCGGACGGAAATCATGCCCCCACTGCGACACACAATGCGCCTCATCAATGGCAAACAGAGCAATATTCAGGCTCTGCAGGAAATTCAGGGTGCGCGGTTTCAGCAGGCGTTCAGGCGCCAGATAGAGAAAATCCAGCTCGCCCTGGCGCAGCGCCTGGGCAATCTCGCGCTGGGCCTGTTCATCCAGGGTGGAATTCAGTGCCGCCGCGCGCAAGCCCAGTTCATTCAGGGTCGCGACCTGATCATCCATCAGGGCAATCAAGGGCGACACCACCACGCAGAGACCGTCGCGCAACAAACCGGGAATCTGGTAACACAAGGACTTGCCGCCACCGGTCGGCATCAACACCAGCGCATCGCCGCCACTGGCTACCTGGTCGATGATGTCCGCCTGCTGGCCACGAAAGGCGTCATAGCCAAAGATTGCCTGCAGTTTGTCCAATGCTTGCGCGCGCATGCCGCTCCCGGAGTCATATCGAATTTAATCGGCCAGTATACCAGCCTGACCCCAACGACCCAGTGAAAAGGGGCTATAGTGCTTCGAAGAGCCAATTATTGGGTCGACACAGGTCGGCATCAATCATTGCTTATCGTCAACGACAAAACATCAACTGCCAGTTACAATGGCGGCCATTGTCATAGTCGAGGTATACCCATGTCGTTCGCCAGCCAACTTGCCCAGCTAGAGCAGTTTCTTGATGCCGATGATCTGCACGATGAAGCGCTTGATTATATGGCCGGTCATGGCTACCTGACCGCGCTGGCCATCAGCCCGGTTGACGTTCCGGATGACGAATGGCTGGAAGAGCTGTTTGCCGAGCAGCCCAACTACCAGGATGCCGAGCAACAAGCACTGATCGAAGGCACCCTGCGCGAACTCAAAACCCGCCTCGGCAGCGAGCTGGCCAGCGACGAAGCGCTGGAAATGCCTTGCGACCTCTACCTGGGTGACGAACCTGACCTGTCGGATATCCGCAGCTGGTGCGTCGGCTTTATGGAAGGCGTCTTCATGCGCGAAGAAGACTGGTTCGCCCGTGAAGAAGAGACCGTCAGCGAACTGCTGTTGCCGATCATGGTCGGCTCCGGTCTGTTCGACGACCAACCCGAGTTTGTCGAAATCAACCAGGATGCCGACATGGTCGATGACATGCTCGAACACATCCCCGACGTCCTCACCCAGCTATTCCTGCTGTTTCATGCACCGGAAGACAAACCCAAGCCGGCGTTGCTGTCACGCCGTTGAGTCTGTTGTTGTCAGCAGAGCCAATGCTTTGCTGACAAACCTCATTCACAAGACAAGGCTCTGAGCACGGCCTTGGGCTCTTTTTCCATCACATTCAACAGTACCAACGCCGGGCCAGCAGGGTTGCGATCTCCGCGCTCCCAGTGGCGCAAGGTGCTAACGCTGATTCCAAAAGCATCGGCAAACTCCGTCTGAGTCATACCCACCTTTGTACGGATATTTTTTTTTTTTTTTTAATCCAGGTTATGGACCACGGCCTTTGTCGGCTTCCCTTCCGTAAACTCGATAACCTCTCCCAGGCCACGCTTGATACTTTCAAATGCTTTGTTCATTGCCGTATACCTGCATAATGCGAACGAAGTATCTGAGCCAGTTGCGCAAGCTCATTGCGTTCAGATTTTGATAAATTGGCCTTTTCGCCCTCGCCTAAAACCAACGAGGCCTTCCGTAAATACTCAGGAAGCTCAACGATTGTTTGCATGCCTAAACTATAATCCAATGGATTAGTCACGGCAAGCGTCGAATTAAAAGTGTGTTACTGCACTCACTGCCTTAATAAACCACAATCGATCAGGGGCTTATTAAAATCATTAACGCTACTGCCATCCGCTCTATTTAAAGCGCTTGCGCAGCAGACCACTAATGCTGTCGACAATAGTCACCATGGCCAGGATAACCAGCAGGATCGCCATCACCTGTGCGTAATCCATGATGCGCAGCGATGACATCAACTCGAAGCCGATGCCGCCTGCCCCGACCATGCCCATGACCGTCGATGCCCGGAAGTTATATTCCCAGCGGTAGATCGAGACGTCAGCGAATTTCGGTAGGACCTGGGGCAGTATGCCGTGAACCATCACCTGCAGCGGGCTGCAGCCGGCAGCGCGCGTTGCTTCCACCGGGGCATTGTCGACGTGCTCAATGGATTCGGCAAAGAACTTGCCCACCATGCCAATGGAATGCAGGCCCAGCGCCAGAACGCCAGGCAGAATGCCGAAGCCGACCGCCGCAACAAAGATAATCCCCATGATCAATTCCGGGATGGCGCGCAGGCCATTCAACAGCGTGCGCGCCAGGTAAAAGATCACCGGATGTGGCGAGGTATTGCGCGCCGCCAGAAAGCCCAAGGGTACCGAGAACAGCACCGCGATGGCCGTACCCGCGATGCTCATCGCCAGGGTGTCAACCAGCGGCATCACCCAATGCGGCGCACGCGAGAAGTCCGGCGGCATCGACTCCATGAACAACTGACCCAATGCCGGCAAGCCATTGATCATCACCGCCGGATTGAGAATCCCTGAGTACCAGCAAGTAGCAAGCACAATGGCCAACACCACCGCCACTTGCAGACTGATGGCGCGCCAGCGCCGCATATAGCCACTGACTACCTGACTGCGGTCAGCGCGCGCACTTTCAGGGTGATCGTTATCTGGGGGCAGCATTGCCACAACTCCTTGTCCGCATACCTCAGATATCGGCCAGGTTGATGCCCAGTATTCGACTCATCTGGCGATAAACGTCGTAGTCCTCATCGGTGACTTCAGCGAAACCTTCAGCCTTGAAATTGCCGAGAATCTCCGCATCATCGAGGTTTAAGAATGCCGTGCGGATAGCCTCACGCAACTCCGGTGCAAGATCGGACTGCATCGCCCACGGGTATTGCGGATAGTAGGGTGTGTAGCCAATAACCTGCACGCGGCTCTGGTCAACCCGCCCGGAGTCCAGCATGTATTGCCAGATGTGCTCACCCAGCCCGCCAGCGGCCGCGTGACCGTTGTTGACCGCAGTGACCACGGCATCATGCGCACCGGTGTAATGCGCGCGATAATCCTTACCGGCTTCAAGCCCTTGCTCCTGCAGTTCAGCACGCGGCATCAAGTGGCTGGATGTGGATGCCTGATCACCATAGGCCACATCCTTGCCGCGAATATCGTCGATATCATTTATGCCCTGTGCCACATTACCAATGATCACCGCCCGGTAAGAATTGCGGCCATTCACCACCAGACCGGCGAACGGCTCGATCTCGCTGCGGCTCTTGGCGAGCACATAAGACACCGGGCCGAAGTAAGCAATATCAATGCGGCCAAAACGCATGGCCTCGATCATCGAGGAGTAATCTGTGGTCACCACCAGCTCGATACGCTTGCCCAGCGACTTTTCCAGGTAATCCGCCAACGGCTTGTTCCGCTGTATCAGCAGGGAAACGTTTTCATCCGGTAGCAAGGCTACTTTCAAGGTACCGGGGTTACGTTCAGCCGCCGCGCTCGTGCTCAGCGCCAGCGTGAACGCGAGCAACATACTGGTAATAAGGGACTTCATAGCTGTTCTTCCTCTGAATGATGCCAAGATTATAGTGTTCGACCTGTCACGGCCGGCTCTAAAAGTTCCAGGGCAGGATCCGGGATGCCAGAAAGCTGCCGATCATAATAAATGGTATCTAGCGTGCGCTGCGTGATCTCTGACGGCGGGCCGTCGAACACCACGGCGCCGTGAGCGAGGCCGATAATCCGATCGGCAAATCGCGTTGCCAGCTCCACCTGATGCAAGCTGACGATGGCAGTAATCCCGTCTTCACGACATACCCGTTGCAACAGGGTCAACACCTTGGCCGCGGTAGACGGGTCCAGGCTGGCTACAGGTTCGTCGGCAAGCAGAGTATCCGGCTGCTGCGCCAACGCCCGGGCAACGCCTACGCGCTGGATTTGCCCACCACTCAGGTTGTCCACCCGGGTAAGCGCCTTGTCGGCAAGACCAACGCGTTCCAGACAGTCATAGGCCAACTCGATATCGACTTTGGGCAACGGTAGAAAGCTACGCAGCGTACTGTGGTGGCCAAGCCGGCCAGTGAGCACATTGTGCAGTGCGCTGAATCGCGGCAACAACTGATGGTGCTGAAAGATCATCGCCGTGCGACGACGATGGGCACGAATACGCGCTTTGCTCTCAACACTTCCCACGGAAGCAGAAACAATCGCACCGGATGTCGGCTGCTGCAGTGCATTGATGCAGCGCAACATGCTGGTCTTCCCCGCTCCCGACAGACCAAGCACCACCGTAAACTGCCCCCGATAAAACGCGAGCGTGGTCTCTTCCAGCGCCCGGGTACCATCTGGATAGATGAGCCCTACACCTTCAAGGCGAAGCAGCGGTTGAACAGCGGTAGAGGTCATATTGATCGTCTATTGCACTCATTGAGGGGCTTTGATGAACGTGCCCACACCTGATAATTGGCTTGTGCCGGCTTACAGTTAGCTCAGTATGCCTGCGCACAGACTGGGCAAGTAACGGATTCTACTATGTTGTTATGAATAAATGCCCAGTGTGCGATCGCGCAACCAGCATTCAGCAAAAAGCTACTTCCCTCGCCCGCCACCAGCAGACCACTCAGCACCTCGGAGAGCATCCCCTGATGGAAGAGCCCACCAACCTCGAAGACGTTCTGGACCGCATTGCCCAAGCCACAGAAGATGACGGTGAAAAGACCTCTGTCAGAGCGGTAGTCAATGCACTCGGGCGCCGCTCCTTCGCACCACTGCTGATCTTGCCCGGCCTGGTCACCCTGCTGCCCATAGGCGGCATACCGGGTGTTCCCGCCATCATGAGCCTATTGGTGTTGTTGGTATCCGGGCAGTTGCTGATCGGCCGGCAATCATTCTGGCTGCCGAAGTGGCTGCTTGATCGCTCTGTACCTCGCTCCAAGCTGGAAACCTCGCAACGCTGGATGCGTCGCCCCGCCAGATGTATTGATTTCTTTCTACGCCCGCGTCTGACCTTCCTGACCAACGGTGCCGGGGTGTATCTCGTCGCCCTGCTCAGTGTAGCCATAGCGCTGATGATGCCACCCATGGAGTTTGTGCCTTTCTCCGCGATAGGCGCAGGCCTGGCCCTCACCCTGCTTGGCCTGGCCCTGCTGGCGCGCGACGGACTGGTCGCCATGTTGG
>SKFV01000136.1 GCA_007117785.1 Pseudomonas sp. | reverse complement strand
GTCATGGTGTCGGTGCCGTGGGTAATCAGGATATGCCGGTGCGGGCAGGCGGTGACGGCGGCGTGAATGAGTTCACGATCGGCATCGTTCAGTTCCAGGCTGTCCTTTTTGACCAGTGACTGCACGGCAAACTCGCCATTGATGCGCGCCTGCTGCAGCAGTTCACCAGCCTGGGGTTCACCGATCTGGTAATCACTCAGGGCATCAAAATAGACCTTGTCGAAGGTGCCGCCAGTGGTGAAAATCTGTATAAACATCTATGACTCCCTCAATCCTGAGCATGCCTTTGTCGTCCTGCAAGCATACTGCCGAAACCCCTGTCGCTGCACCTGTCTGGTGGGTTTATATGGTGCGTGCCGCCAACGGGCATCTGTACACGGGTATCAGCACTGACCCACAGCGGCGCTTCGAGCAGCACCGTAATGGCCGGGGCGCCCGCTTTTTTAACCGCAGCCCCGCCGAAGCATTGGTCTGGCAACAGCGCTGTGCGGACCATGGCACGGCCCTGCGTGAAGAAATAGCCATCAAGCGCCTCAGGCGTGCCGCCAAGGAACGACTGATCAGTCAGTTCGATGCGACACTATCAGTAACGGCGAATAGCTGTGCAGCCGGGCAAGCAACGACTAAGCTGGGCGCAAATAACACGGAGAACCCCCATGAGTGACCTGATTTTGCACCATTACCCGCAATCGCCTTTTGCTGAAAAAGCCCGCCTGATGCTGGGTTTCAAGGGTTTGTCCTGGCATTCGGTGATGATTCCGCCGGTTATGCCAAAACCTGACCTGACTGCGCTGACAGGCGGCTATCGGAAAACACCGGTGATGCAGGTGGGGTGTGATATCTATTGCGATACTGCGCTGATTGCCCGTCGCCTGGAGCACGAAAAAGCCATGCCGGCACTCTTTCCGGAAGGCCGGGAAGCAGCTGCCAGCGGGCTGTCGCAATTTGCCGATCAGGTGCTGTTCCAGCATGCGGTGGCGATCAACTTCCAGCCCAAGGGGCTGGCCGAGCGTTTCGGTAGTTTGCCGGAAGCGGTCGCCAAGGCTTTTGTCGCTGATCGTCAGGCGCTGTTTGCCGGTGGTACCGCTACCCGCCTGGAAACTGATGTTGCGCTGTCGCAGTGGCCCAGCCTGCTCGGCCGGTTGGAAACCCAACTTAATCGCGATGGTGACTTCCTGCTTGGCGATACTCCGAGTGTAGCGGACTTTGCTTACTACCATCCGTTGTGGTTTGTCGGCAGCAATAAAGCGGTAGCCGATGCACTTGATCCCTATCCGGCGGTGCAGGCCTGGATGCGTCGTATGGCTGACATGGGGCATGGTGCGCACAGCGAAATGAGCGGTGAAGAGGCGTTGCGCATCGCCCGCGAAAGCGATCCCGAGCCGTTGCCGGATACGCCTTTTGCCAGCCCGGGCGGTTTCAGCAAAGGCCAGACGGTCAGCGTCAGTGCGGTGGATTACGGGACTGATCCAGTGACCGGTAGTCTGGTGCATGAAGATGCCGAAGAAATCATTATCGAGCGCACCGATGAGCGAGCCGGTACTGTGCGGGTGCACTTTCCGCGCTTCGGCTTCAGAGTCGTGGCGGGCTGACCTGTCAGCGCCCGCCCGGACAATCCGTTGCGGGCGTCCCTGCCTGACCGCCTTCCCCTGATGGAGACACTGTGGACCCCATTATCCAGATCAGTGGCCTGAGCAAGACCTATGAGTCCGGCTTTCAGGCACTGAAACAGCTTGATCTGACGATCTACCGCGGCGAAATCCTTGCCTTGCTCGGGCCCAACGGGGCGGGCAAGACGACGCTGATCAGCATCATCTGTGGTCTGGTGAATGCCAGCAGCGGGCAGGTGCTGGTTGATGGGCACGACACTGTGCGTGACTACCGCGACGCGCGGCAACTGATTGGCCTGGTGCCGCAAGAGCTGACCAACAATATGTTCGATACCGTCTGGGCGACCCTCAAGCTCAGCCGAGGTCTGTTCGGCAAGCGTCCGGATGCGGCCCATCTGGAGCATGTATTGCGTGACCTGTCGCTGTGGGACAAGCGTGATGAGCGCATCATGCACCTGTCCGGCGGTATGAAGCGGCGGGTATTGATTGCCAAGGCGCTGGCGCATGAGCCGGACGTGCTGTTCCTGGATGAGCCGACTGCCGGTGTGGATGTCGAGCTGCGGCGCGACATGTGGGCGCTGGTGCGGCGCTTACGTGATCAGGGTGTCACCATCATTCTGACCACCCACTACATCGAAGAGGCCGAAGAAATGGCTGATCGTATCGGTGTCATCCGTCAGGGTGAGCTGATGCTGGTGGAAGACAAGCAGGTGCTGATGCAGCGGCTTGGTAGCAAGCAGCTGAGCGTTCATCTGCAGCAGCCATTGCACGACATTCCCGCCGCATTGGCGGATTTACCGCTGAGCCTGGCGGACGCGGGTTACCAGCTGGTCTACACCTATGACGCCCATGCCAAGCGCAGTGGCATCGCAACCCTGTTACGCCTGTTGGGCGATGCAGGTATCGAGTACAAGGATCTGCATTCCAGCCAGAGTTCGCTGGAAGATATCTTTGTCGAGCTGGTGCACGGCGAGCAGGAGCAGTCATGAACGGATTGGGCATCTGGGCGATTTATACCTTCGAGCTGGCGCGATTGCGCCGGACCCTCTGGCAGAGCATTGCTTCGCCGGTGATTTCCACCACCCTCTATTTTGTTGTGTTCGGGGCTGCCATTGGCTCACGGATGACCGACGTCAATGGCATTAGTTACGGCGCCTTTCTGGTGCCGGGCCTGATCATGCTGATGCTGCTGAATGAAAGTATTTCCAACGCGTCCTTCGGTATCTATATGCCGAAGTTCACCGGCACCATCTATGAAGTGCTCTCGGCACCGATATCCCCGGCGGAGATTGTCATTGGCTATGTTGGTGCAGCCGCCACCAAGTCGATACTGTTGGGCATTCTGGTGCTGGTCACGGCCCGACTCTTCGTGCCCTACGAGGTGCAGCACCCGGTGTGGATGCTCGGCTTTCTGGTGCTGACCGCGGTTACCTTCAGCCTGTTCGGCTTTATCATCGGCATCTGGGCTGATGGCTTCGAGAAGCTGCAGATCATCCCGCTGATGATCGTGACCCCGCTGACTTTCCTTGGCGGCAGCTTTTACTCGATCAGCATGCTACCGCCGTTCTGGCAGACGGTGAGTCTGTTCAATCCGGTGGTGTATCTGATCAGTGGTTTCCGTTGGAGTTTCTATGGCAGTGCCGATGTGCACATTGCTGTCAGTGTCGGCATGACCCTGGTATTTCTGGCCGTCTGCCTGTTTCTGGTCTGGTGGATCTTCCGTACCGGTTACAAGCTCAAGCCCTGAGCCAGAGCCGCCGGGTTAGCGTGCACAACCCCGGCGGCGTTATACTGCCGGTTTTGCTGAGACGTTCTGCCATGTCGATCACTATCCTGCGCGCTGATTACCGTAACCCCATGCATGCGGCGGCCATTGTCCAACTTCTGGATGCCTACGCCCGAGACCCTATGGGTGGTGGCGAGCCCTTGCCCGTGGCGGTCAAGGACGCTCTGGTGCCGCGCCTGGCAGAGTTATCACATGCGTTCACGGTATTGGCTTATGCGGGTGAACAGCCGGTCGGACTGGTCAATTGCCTGATGGGCTTTTCCACCTTTGTCGCCCAGCCGCTGGTGAACATTCATGATGTAGCGGTACTGCCGGACTATCGTGGCCAGAGTATCAGCCAGTTGATGCTGGCCGAGGTGGAAGCCATTGCGCGTGAGCGCGGCTGCTGCAAGCTGACGCTGGAAGTACTGGAAGGGAATGCGCCGGCGCAGAAGGCCTACGCGAAGCTGGGCTTTGCCGGGTACGAACTGGACCCGGCGATGGGCCGGGCCATGTTCTGGCAAAAAAAGCTGGTCTAAAGAGCCTCTGCAAAACTACCTGCGTTGGCTCATCTGCGTTAAAAACAGACTCAAAATGCTCATTTACAACACGTAAACTCCGCTTTTTCTTCTGTTTTTGCCTTGCTGAGCCTGCCTCGCCTACGTTTTGCAGAGGCTCCATTTCTAACGTTTTTTGTTACGCAACTGCTGCACCAGCCCTTTCGGTGGGTGCTTGATCACCAGCGCATCGCCGCTCTCGTCATACTCGACACGTTCACCGAGCAGGTGGGCTTCAAAGCTGATGGATAGCCCGTCCGCCTTGCCGTAAAAACGCATGAAGTTGTTCATGGTTTTCTTGTCCGGTGGGATTTCCGGTGACAGGCCGTAGTCCTTGTTGCGGATGTAATCGTAGAAAGCCCGGGGTTGTTCCTCATCCAGCAGCCCGGACAATTCTTCCAGCGCGACCTTCTCACCCTGACGGGCCTGGCCATTGACGTAGCCACCCATTGCTTTGCTTTTGGTCTTGATATCGTCACCGGGCATGTCGGCTTCGCCGACATAGTCCTGGAACGCCTGTAGCAGGGTGTTGGTTTCGGCCTCCGGGTTGGGACCTTCCTGGCAGCCGATAAAGTCACGGAAGTAATCTGAGACGCGCTTGCCGCTGCGCCCGCGAATAAAGGAAATGTACTGTTTGGAGGCGCTGTTCTGCTTCCATTCAGTCAGGTTGATGCGTGCGGCCATATTCAGGCTGCCCAGATCCAGGTGGCGGGCACTGGCGACATCTAGCTGATCGGTCACGGTCACGCCTTCGGTATGGTGCAGCAGGGCAATAATCAGGAAGGCGGTCATACCCTGGCGGTAGCGGATGAACAGCACATGGCCGCCGAGGGCCAGGTTGGAGGCTTCCATCAGGGTTTTCAGCTGTTCGCTGGCCTGGGCAGAAAAGCTGACGAAGTCCAGCTCCTGGTCGAGCAGTTGCTGCAGCCAGCCACTGAACGGGTAGGCGCCGCTTTCCTCGTGGAAATAACCCCAGGCCTTGTTCGGTTTACTGTTGTAGGCCTCGATCAGGCCGGCGAGCAGTTGTTCCAGCGCGTCGGAATTGGCCAGTTCAGCCTCACGCAAGGTCAGGCTGGCGGGTTGGCCATCCGGTTTCTTGTGAATCTGGTGAACGATGCTGTTGTCGATGGGCATAGAGAGTCCGCTGCGCGTGTGTTCGATATCTGGCTGAGCAAGGTACTCCAGATGCTGGCGACTGGCAATTGTAGGTGTGTTTTAGTGGGTGCGCTGATCAGGCATTGTCTGGCCGAGGTGGAACTCGGCCTTCCCGGTGCACCGAGCTTTCCCCGGGAAGGTCGAGCTCCTGCTCGACCCTGCGGGCACAGCATGCTGTGCCCCTACGCCATAGCGAGTGCCGCTCTGAGCCAGCCCGACACGCCAACTGTAGGGGCACGGCATGCCGTGCCCGAGCGGTCTTTGATGCAAAAAAACCTCGGCCTTGGCTCGGGGTCAACTCACAAGGGAAACAGCAGCGGCACCAGCAACACGGTTACGGCCAATACCAGCAGCGTAAAGGGAATGCCGATGCGCATGAAATCGGTAAATTTATAACCGCCGGGGTCGAGCACCAGGGTGTTGACCGGCGAAGAAACGGGCGCCATAAAGGCTGCCGAGGCGGCCAGGGCGACGGTCATGGCAAAGGGGTAGGGCGAGGCGCCGACGGCCTGGGCGGTGGCGATGGCCACTGGTGCCATCAATACTGCTGTTGCGGTATTGGAGATAAACATGCCGATCAGCGCGGTGATGGCAAAGAGCACGGCCAGCAGGGTACGGGGGCCGGCATTGCCGAAGCTGTCCAGCAGCATGCCCACGGCCAGGTCAATCCCGCCCGTCTGTTCCAGCGCCAGGGCAAAGGGCAGCATGCCGATGATCAACAACAGGCTGGGCCAGTGAATGGACTTGTAGGCTGAATCCATGGTGATGCAGCCAAACAGGCCCATTAAGATACAGCCGATCAGCGCGGCCATCAGGTTGGGTACCAGCCCGCTGACCATCAAGGCGACCATCACGCCCAGGCTGAACAGGGCAAAGGGCGCCTTGTCCTTGGCCGGGGCAATTTCATCGATTTCTGCCGGCAGGTTGAACAGCATAAAGTCGCGGGTCTGGCCGTACAGCTGGTTGATATCTTCCCAGCTGCCGGCCACCAGCAGGGTATCTGCTGCCTTCAGTGGCTCATCCACCAACAACCCCGGCAGTGCCTGGCCATGCCGGCGCAGGCCGACCACATTGAGGCGATAGCGGCTACGGAAACCCAGCTGCTGAATGGTCTTGCCGGGCAGGCTGGATTCCGGCGGTAGCGCCACTTCGGCCAGGCCCATTTGCTGGGCATAGATGCGGTAGTAGGAGATCGGCAGCGGTCGCGGTTCCAGCCCCAGTTCCTCATAGGCACCGGCCAGGGCAATTGCCGGGCTGGCGAGATCGATCAGCAGGGTGTCACCGGCATTGACCCGGCTGTGGCGGGTAGCCATTTCCAGCACCCGACGAAATTTGCGCGGGCGTTCGACGGCAATCACGTTGATGCCGTATTGCTCGCGTAACTCGAGTTCATTCAATGGGCGGTTGACCAGCGGTGAGTTTGCCAATACCTGCAGGCGACGCTCGCGCACGGTCAGGCCGTAGGCATCCGCCAGATCCGACAATGTCTGACGGTCACCAGAGCCACTGGTTGGTTTGGAACCGCCGAGCCAGCGGCGGGCAAACAACATATAGAGGATCCCCAGGGTCAGAATGACCAGGCCGATCGGGGTAAAACTGAAGAAAGAAAAGCCATCAAAGCCACTGCGCGCCAGTTCGGCACTGACCACCATGTTCGGCGGCGTGGCGACCAGCGTCAGAGTGCCGCCAATCAGGCCGGCGAAACTCAGCGGCATCATCAGATGTGACGGTGAGCTCTGCATGCGTTTGGCAATGGTCAGTACGATGGGGATAAAGATGGCAACGACACCGGTGGAGCTCATGATCGAGCTGAGCAGCGCCACCGAGATCATCAGGAATACCAGCAGGCGCACCTCGCTGGTGGCCGCGTGTTTGACGATCAGATCACCCAGTTGATAGGCGATGCCGGTGCGCACCAGACCATGGCCGATGATAAACAGGCTGGCAATCAGCAGTACCGCGGGGTTGCTGAAGCCGGCAACGCTCTCTTCGATGCTGAGAATACCGGTCAGCGGCAGGCCGACAATCACCAGCAAGGCGACCACGTCCATGCGTGGTCGCCCCCAGATAAACAGGCCCATGCTGGTGGCCAGCATGAGCAGTACCAGTGCCAGTTCCGGATTCATACCGGCAGTCTAGCCCAGTTCGGGTCAAAGGCTGGCGATATGTGCACGCTGTTCGCTGAGCTGGGCCAGCGCTTTTTCTGCGTCGGCCAGTTTGTCACGCTCCTTGTCGATCACCGCCGCCGGGGCCTTGTCGACAAAGCCGGCGTTGCTCAGCTTGCCACCAATTCGTTTGACTTCGCCCTGCAGGCGACCGATTTCCTTGTCCAGGCGGGCCAGTTCGGCGGTCTTGTCGATCAGCCCGGCCATGGGGACCAGCACTTCCAGCTCGCCGACCAGTGCGGTGGCGGCCAGGGGTGCTTCCTCGCCCTCGGTGAGCACGCGGATGCTGTCCAGCTTGGCGAGCTTCTTCAGGAAGGCATCGTTGTCCTGCAAGCGGCGCACATCTTCGCTACCGGCCTTGCGCAGTAAGACTTCCAGCGCCTTGCCGGGGGCGACGTTCATCTCGCCGCGAATATTGCGTACGCCGAGGATCATCGCCTTGAGCCATTCGATATCGCCTTCGGCAGCGGCATCAATGCGGCTGTCATCGGTTTCCGGCCAGGGTTGCAGCATGATGGTGGGGCCATTTTTACCCGCCAGCGGGGCGATCTTCTGCCAGATCTCTTCGGTGATGAAAGGCATGAAGGGGTGTGCCAGTCGCAGCGCCGCTTCCAGCACCCGTACCAGGGTGCGACGGGTGCCGCGCAGGCGCTCGACCGGCGAGTTGTCGTCCCAGAGTACCGGCTTGGACAGCTCCAGGTACCAGTCGCAATACTGGTTCCAGATAAACTCGTAGAGCGCGGTAGCAGCCAGGTCGAAGCGGAACTGATCCAGCTGACGCGTGACTTCGGCTTCGGTGCGTTGCAGCTGCGAGATGATCCAGCGGTCGGCCAGGGTCAGTTCGACCGATTCGCCGTCAGCGCCACAGTCCTTGTCTTCGCACTGCATCATGACGTAGCGCGCGGCGTTCCAGATCTTGTTGCAGAAGTTGCGATAGCCTTCCACGCGGCCCATATCAAATTTGATGTCACGGCCGGTGGAGGCCAGCGAGCAATTGGTAAAGCGCAGCGCATCGGTACCGTAAGCGGCGATGCCGTCAGGGAATTCGGCGCGGGTCTGCTTCTCGATCTTTTCCGCCAGCTTGGGCTGCATCATGCCGCTGGTGCGTTTCTTCACCAGAGCTTCCAGATCAATACCGTCGATGATATCCAGCGGATCGAGCACGTTGCCCTTGGACTTGGACATCTTCTGGCCCTGGCCATCGCGTACCAGGCCATGCACATACACGGTCTTGAAGGGTACCTGAGCGCTGCCGTCGTCATTCTTCATCAGGTGCATGGTCAGCATGATCATGCGCGCGACCCAGAAGAAGATGATGTCGAAGCCGGTGACCAGGACGTCAGTGGGGTGGAAGGTATCCAGGGCTTTGGTTTTTTCCGGCCAGCCGAGGGTGGAGAAGGTCCACAGGCCGGAGCTGAACCAGGTGTCCAGTACGTCATCGTCCTGACGCAGTGGCGTGTCGCCAAGGTTGTGTTTGGCACGTACTTCGGCTTCATCACGGCCCACGTAGACCTTGCCGGACTCGTCATACCAGGCCGGAATACGGTGGCCCCACCACAGCTGGCGCGAGATACACCAGTCTTGAATGTCACGCATCCAGCTGAAATACATGTTTTCGTATTGCTTGGGTACGAACTGGATACGGCCGTCTTCCACGGCAGCGATGGCGGGTTCGGCCAGGGGTTTGGTCGAGACGTACCATTGGTCGGTCAGCCAGGGTTCGATAACCACGCCGGAGCGGTCGCCCTTGGGTACTTTGAGCGCGTGGGGTTCGATGCTTTCCAGCAGGCCGGCGGCTTCGAAGTCCGCCACGATCTGCTTGCGCGCTGCGAAGCGGTCCAGTCCTGCGTAGGCTGCGGGCAAGCGGGCATCAAAGCTGTCATTGACGCTGCCATCAATAGTGAACACCTGGGCGGTGCCCAGCACAGCGGCGTCCTTGTCCAGCACGTTGATCAGCGGCAGGGCGTGGCGTTTGCCGACGTCATAGTCATTGAAGTCATGCGCCGGGGTGATTTTCACGCAGCCGGTACCGAATTCCGGATCACAGTAGTCGTCGGCAACAATCGGAATGCGCCGGCCTACCAGTGGCAGCTCAACATACTTGCCGATCAGTGATTGATAGCGCTCGTCGTCCGG
>SKFV01000184.1 GCA_007117785.1 Pseudomonas sp. | reverse complement strand
TGGTTAGTGCGCATCACCATGGCCAGTGCATTCCAGCGCACCATGGAACGAATGCGCCTTTCCATGAACAGGTCGCCGGGCATGCGCGCCTCGTGGGTGACCGGAATGGTGTTGCGGTAGGGGGTGGTGATGGCATAGGGCAGGGGGGTGCCGCTGCGGCTGGCCAACTCGCCGAGCCGGGTCATCAGGTAATGCGCGCGCTCTTCGCCTTCCTGTTCCAGTACGGACTCCAGCGAGTCCAGCCATTCCTGGGTTTCCTGCGGATCGATATCGTCGTGCTTCATTATTATCTCCAGACCTTGTGGGCCTTTACTGCACGCTGGCGGGCTATGCGCAGCGAACAGCAGGGTGGTTATGCCGTGCGAGGGCGATACTGTGTTCGGTAAATGTAGTTTTACTACATAAATACCCTTAAATCTAGCCTTATACAGAATAAAATGTAGTAAAACTACGCTCTGGTCAATTGCCCAATGTTTCCAAATGCCACCTGGCGTGGCACTCTGCATGATCAATAAAACCAACCGCTCACTCAGTTGTTAAATCTGTTGCTTAACAGGATAGACCATGCCGATGACGCCACCCTTTCCGCTCCCGGATTCCTTGCAGCCGCTGGTTGCCCATCACCGCCAGCAATGGCTGCACGCCGTCGAGCAGGCTGGTTTGACCGCCAGACTGGCAGAACTGGATGCGCGTTTTGAGCAGAGCCTGGACATAGTGCTGGCGGGCAGCGATTTTGTTGCCGAGCAGTTACGCCGCGATCCGCAGCTGGCCTGGAGTTTGGAAGCTGCTGACGGCCTGCTCTGGCGCCGTTTGCGACCGGGTGAGTTGAGTGAATTACTGGCCGCCGAGCTGGCCGAGGTCACGGCAGAAGAGACGCTGCTTAAGGTATTGCGCCGCTTTCGCAACCGGCACCAGCTGCGCCTGATCTGGCGTGACCTGACGCGCCAGGCAGCGACCATGGACACCACCCGTGAGTTGTCTGACCTGGCGGATATCTGCATCGAGCAGGCCTATCAATGGCACTACCAGCAAGCACAAGAGAGCTTGGGTACGCCGATGGGCCAGGAGTCAGGTCAGCCCCAGCATATGGTCATTCTGGGTATGGGCAAGCTGGGTGCGCAGGAGCTTAACCTGTCCTCGGACATTGATCTGATCTTTGCCTACCCGGAGGCCGGGGAAACCCAGGGTGGGCGTCGCAGCCTGTCGAACCAGGAGTTCTTTATCCGTATCGGTCAGCGGGTGATCAAGGCACTGGATGCGATCACTGTCGATGGCTTTGTGTTTCGTGTCGATATGCGCCTGCGTCCTTACGGTGACAGCGGCGCGCTGGTGTTCAGCTTTGATGCGCTGGAGCAGTATTACCAGAGCCAGGGGCGTGACTGGGAGCGTTACGCCATGATCAAGGCGCGGGTGGTGGCGGGGGATCAGATGGCTGGCGCTGAGCTGCAAGCTATGCTCAAGCCCTTTGTCTATCGCCGCTATCTGGATTTTGCCGCGATTGAGGCGCTGCGCAGCCTGAAACTGATGATCCAGCGTGAAGTGCAGCGCAAGGGCCTGCAGGATAACGTCAAACTTGGTTCGGGCGGCATCCGTGAGGTTGAATTTATCGGCCAGGCCTTTCAGTTGATTCATGGCGGGCGCGATCGCAGCCTGCAGCAGCGACCGATTCTCACTGTGCTGGATATGCTGGCCAACAACGGTTATCTGCCGGATGTGGCGGTGGATGAGCTCAAGGGCGCCTACCTGTTTCTGCGCGACACCGAGCACACGTTGCAGGCGCTGGATGACCGCCAGACCCAGATGTTGCCAATTGACAGCCAGAACCAGGCGCGGGTGGCCTGGATCATGGGCTTTGCCGACTGGGATGATTTTTACCAGGCGCTGGAACTGCAGCGTCAGCGCGTCGCCCATCACTTTGCCCATGTGATTGCCGACCCGGATGACGAGGAAGACGAGCCGGCTTTGCCTTATGAGCGCTGGCAGCCCTTGTGGGATGGCACCCTGGATGCCGAGCAGGCAACCGAGCAGCTGGCTGAGGCCGGCTTTGCCGATCCTGAAGCGGCCTGGAAGCGGGTCAATGATCTGCTGCACTCGGGCCGCATCAAGGCTATGCAGCGCCTGGGGCGGGACCGGCTGGATGTGTTCATGCCGCGCTTGCTGGCCATGGCGGGTGAACATGAGCAACCGGATCTGGCGCTGGAGCGGGTATTACCGCTGGTTGAAGCAGTTGCCCGGCGTTCGGCCTACCTGCTGTTGTTGACCGAAAACCCCGGCGCTCTGCGCGAGCTGCTGGTGCTGTGCGCAGCCAGCCCCTGGATTGCCGAACAGATTGCGCGCTTCCCGGTCGTGCTGGATGAGCTGCTCAATGCCGGCCGCCTGTATCGACCCCCGGAGCCGCAGGAGCTGGCCGATGAACTGCGCCAGCAATTGCTGCGTATCCCGGAAGATGACCTTGAACAGCAGATGGAAGCGCTGCGCTATTTCAAACGCGCTCATGTGCTGCGCGTTGCCGCCTCGGAGATTGCCGGCAGCCTGCCGCTGATGAAGGTCAGTGATTACCTGACCTGGATCGCTGAAGCTATTTTGCAGCAGGTGCTGCAACTGGCCTGGCGCGAAATGGTCCAGCGCCATGGTCGGCCGCAGCGCGCTGACGGTAGCCGCTGTGAACTGGACTTTATTATTGTCGGCTACGGCAAGGTGGGCGGCATTGAGCTGGGGCATGGGTCGGATCTGGATCTGGTGTTTATCCACGATGGCGATACCAGTGCCGAGACCGACGGCGAGCGGGCCATTGATGGCGGACGCTTCTTTACCCGCCTGGGCCAGCGCATCATCCATATCCTCAATGCCAATACCACCTCGGGTGCGCTTTACGAAGTCGATATGCGTTTGCGGCCTTCGGGTGATTCAGGGTTGCTGGTGACCTCTTTGCAGGCCTTTGCCCGCTATCAGCGCGAAGAGGCCTGGACCTGGGAGCATCAGGCGCTGGTGCGCGCGCGCGTGCTCAGCGGCTGCCCGCAACTGAGCAAGGCCTTTGAGGCCTTGCGCGGTGAAGTGCTGGGCCGCGAGCGGGACACGGTCGCGCTGGCTGATGAGGTGCAGAAGATGCGGGAAAAGATGCGCGCCAGCCTGGCCAGCAAGGAGACCGACGGCGGCCGTGCCGCCGGTGCCTGGGATGCCGGACACAACTTTCATCTCAAGCATGACGCTGGAGGTATCGTAGACATTGAATTTATGGTGCAATATGCGGTTCTGGCCTGGTCGTGCAGGCACCCCGAATTACTGCGCTACACCGACAACATCAGAATTCTTGATGGGCTGCGGGACGCTGGCCTGATCGCCGCAAGCGATGTCCAGCAATTGCAGGAGGCTTACAAGGCCTACCGCGCAGCAGCCCATCGCCTGGCTTTGCAAAAGCAGCCGGGCACAGTGAGTGGCGATCAACACCATGATTACCGCCAAGGGGTTATCCGCATCTGGCAGCAGATGTTGCCCAGCCCGCCCTGAGAGGCGCTGGCCGGCGGAGGCAGCACGTACAGGCAAGAACATAACTTAACTGATAAAGATACTGATGGAGCTGGCTGCTATGTCGATGGCCGATCGTGATGGTGTTATCTGGTTTGATGGTGAAATGGTGCCGTGGCGCGAGGCCAATGTGCATGTGCTGACGCATACCCTGCATTACGGCATGGGTGTATTCGAGGGCGTACGCGCCTACGATACCCCGGATGGCACCGCCATCTTCCGCCTGGACGCGCATACGGATCGCCTGTTTGATTCGGCCAAGATCATGAATATGCAGATCCCCTTCAGCAAGGAAGAGCTGAACGCGGCCCAATGTGCTGCCGTGCGCGAGAACAACCTGAAAAGCGCCTACCTGCGCCCCATGGTGTTCTACGGCTCCGAAGGTATGGGCCTGCGTGCCACCGGCCTGAAGACCCACGTCATTATTGCCGCCTGGGACTGGGGCGCCTACATGGGTAAAGAAGCATTGGAGACCGGCATCAAGGTGCGTACCAGCTCCTTCACCCGTCACCACGTGAATATTTCCATGACCCGCGCCAAGGCCAACGGGCACTACATCAACTCTATGCTGGCGCTGCAGGAAGCCATCTCAGCCGGTGCCGAAGAGGCCCTGCTGCTGGACCCGGAAGGCTATGTCGCCGAAGGCTCGGGCGAGAACATCTTCATCATCAAGAACGGCGTGATCTACACCCCGGAAGTGACTGCCTGCCTCAACGGCATTACCCGCAACACCATCCTGACCCTGGCCAAAGAGCACGGCCTGGAGCTGGTAGAAAAGCGCATCACCCGCGATGAAGTCTATATCGCCGACGAAGCTTTCTTCACCGGCACCGCCGCCGAAGTCACGCCGATTCAGGAGCTGGACGGCCGCAAGATCGGCCCGGGTCACCGTGGCCCGATCACCGCCAAACTGCAAAAAGCCTACTTCGACCTGGTTAGCGGTCAGACCGCAGAGCATGCCGAATGGCGGACGTTGGTCGGCTGAAATCCGCTGAAAGCCATAGGCTGGAGGCTGAAAGTTTGAAATCTGTCCTTGGAGGTTATCTGTCCGTGCTCAGTTTCAGGTTTTCAGCTTCCAGCCTTGAGCCTTCAGCCTTAAGCGGCTTGTTATGAAGATTCTGATTGTTGGTCCCAGCTGGGTAGGCGACATGGTGATGGCGCAGACGCTGTTCGTCTGCCTCAAACAGCGCCATGGCGATGCCTGCGTGATTGATGTGCTGGCCCCGGACTGGAGTCGGCCGATTCTCGAGCGTATGCCCGAGGTCAATCAGGCGTTGAGCTTTCCGCTTGGGCACGGTGTGTTGGGTCTGCGTGAGCGGCGGCGTATTGGCAAGTCACTGGCGGGTCACTATGACCAGGCTATCCTCTTGCCCAATTCGCTGAAGTCGGCCTTGGTGCCGTATTTCGCCGATATTCCCTTGCGTACCGGCTGGCTGGGCGAGATGCGCTACGGTCTGCTCAATGACCATCGCAAACTCGACAAGCAGGCCTACCCGCTGATGATCGAGCGCTTTATGGCGCTGGCCTTTGACTCGGGTGCGGTTTTGCCGCAGCCGTATCCGCGGCCACAGTTAGCCATCGACCCGGATAGTCGTGACACAGCGCTGGCGCGTTTCAGGCTGGAACTGGATCGTCCGGTCCTTGCCCTGTGCCCGGGTGCTGAGTTTGGCGAAGCCAAGCGCTGGCCCAGTGAGCACTATGCCGCTATTGCCGAGCACTGTATTCGTCAGGGCTGGCAGGTGTGGCTGTTCGGCTCGAACAACGATCATCCGGTGGGTGAGGATATTCGTGGTCGCTTGATTCCCGGGCTGCGTGAAGAAGCGGTCAATCTCAGTGGCGAGACCAGTCTGGCTGAAGCTATCGATCTGATGTCGGCGGCCACCGCTGTGGTCAGCAATGATTCTGGTTTGATGCATGTGGCGGCAGCCCTGGAACGCCCTCTGGTTGCCGTGTATGGCTCGACCTCGCCGGGCTTCACCCCGCCGCTGGCCGATGCCGTCGAAACCGTGCGCCTTGGCCTTGAGTGCAGCCCCTGCTTTGACCGTACCTGCCGTTTCGGCCATTACAACTGTCTGCGCGACTTGCCGCCGGCGCAGGTCATTGATGCCTTGCAGCGTCTGGTCGGCGACCCCTTGCCTGACCCGCAGGACCTCTGACGCATGCGGGTGCTGTTGATCAAAACCTCATCACTGGGCGATGTCATTCATACCTTGCCGGCATTGACTGATGCGGTCAGGGCGATTCCGGGTATCCAGTTTGACTGGGTAGTAGAGGAAGCCTTCGCGGAAATTCCCCGTTGGCACCCGGCCGTGGCCGAGGTAATACCGGTGGCTATTCGTCGCTGGCGCAAACAGCCCCTGGCTACCTGGAAAAGTGGTGAATGGCGGGCTTTCAAGCGACGTCTGCGTGATCAATCCTATGACCTGGTAATCGATGCACAGGGGTTATTGAAAAGCGCCTGGCTGACCCGTTATGCCCAGGGGCGAGTCGCCGGCCTGGATAGGTCGTCGGCACGTGAACCCTTTGCCAGCCGTTTCTATGACCAGCCGCACAGCGTGGCCTGGGGGCAGCATGCGGTTGAGCGCTTGCGTCAGCTGTTTGCTGCGGCCCTGGGTTATCAACTGCCGGATAGCCTCGGTGAGTATGGCCTTAAGTTGCCGCAGGAGCGTGAGCCGGCTGGGAGCCAGCCCTATCTGCTGTTCCTGCACGGTACCACCTGGGACACCAAGCACTGGCCGGAGCTCTACTGGCGGCAGTTGGCAGAGCAGGTGGTTGCCCACGGCTGGCAGGTGCGTTTGCCTTGGGGTAACGCGGCTGAACAGGCGCGGGCGCAGCGTATCGCCGCCGGTCTCAATGGTGTGGCTGTGCTGCCCAGGCTGAACCTGGCCGGCGTTGCCCGCGAGCTTTCAGGTGCCAGCGCCTGCGTCGCCGTGGATACCGGTCTCGGCCACCTGGCCGCAGCGCTGGATGTACCGACCCTGTCGCTGTTTGGCCCCACCAACCCAGGGTTTACCGGCGCCTATGGTGCCCGCCAGCAACACCTGGCCAGCGACTTTGCCTGCGCCCCGTGTTTGCGCAAGCGCTGCAATTACCAGCCGACCGCGGATGAACGCGCGCAATTCGACCTGACCCGCGAGCAACCGCTATGCTTTACCCGACTCAACCCCGCCCAGGTCATGGCGCGGTTGCAACCCTTGCTGGCGTCTGAGGCAACCTGATGCAACTGGCTTTTTTGCTCTACAAGTACTTTCCCTTTGGCGGGCTGCAGCGTGATTTTGTGCGTATTGCCCAAGTCTGTCAGGCGCGCGGGCATCATATCCGGGTGTATACCCTGAGCTGGGAGGGTGAGGTGCCGGACGGTTTCGAGCTGGTCATGGTGCCGGTCAAGGCCTGGCTCAACCATCGTCGTTACGCCAAATTCACCCGTTGGGTGCAGGCCGACATGCAGCGCCGGCCGGTTGACTGCGTGGTGGGTTTCAACAAGATGCCGGGGTTGGACAGTTACTACGCCGCCGACCCCTGTTACGAAGAAAAGGCGCGCACCCTGCGCAAGCCGATGTACCGCTACAGTCCGCGCTACCGCCACTTTTCCGCCTATGAAAGAGCTGTGTTTGACCCTGCCGGGCACACCGCCTTGATGATGATCTCGGCGACCCAGATGGCGTTCTTCAAACAGCACTACGGTACCCCGGATGCGCGCTTTCATTTGCTGCCACCGGGTATTTCGCCGGATCGTCGTGCGCCGGCCAATGCCGCGGAACTTCGCCAGATAGCCCGTCAACGCCTGGGCGCCGAATTCGATTTGCCGGCGGATGGCTTGCTGCTGGTGCAGATCGGCTCGGATTTTCACCGTAAAGGCCTGGATCGCAGCATTCAGGCGTTGGCCGCATTACCTGACGCCTTACGCCAGCGCACCCGCTTGGTCGCCCTGGGCGCTGATGATCCGGGTAGCATGCAGGCTCTGGCGCGCGAACATGGCGTAGCAGGGCAGGTGTTCATGCCAGGCGGGCGTAAGGACGTACCGGATTTTCTGCTTGCCAGTGATGTGCTGTTGCATCCGGCGCGGCAGGAAAACACCGGCACCGTTCTGCTTGAGGCCCTGGTTGCTGGCTTGCCCCTGTTGGTGACGGAAGTCTGTGGCTACGCCCATTATGTCCTGGATGCCGAATGCGGTCTGGTCGCCCCTGAGCCTTTCAGCCAGGCGGCGTTCAACGCGCAGCTGGCGCAGATGCTGGGTGATGATGAGCAACGTCAGCGTTGGCAGCAGAATGCCCTGGCCTTTGCCGACAGCCACGACCTCTACAGCATGCCGGAGAAGGCCGCTGATGTGATTCTGGGTGAGGTCAAGTGATGCCCGGGAGTCTGCAGCTATGCTGATCCTCAAGGAACCGTTCAACCGGTTGTGGGCCGATAAGGACCCCTTTGTAGCTGTCGAGCAGCTGGATGGCGAGGTATTTCGCGCCCTGGAAGGCCGACGTACCTTGCGTACCGAGGTGGCAGGGCAGGGCTATTTCGTCAAGATTCACCGTGGCATCGGCTGGGGCGAAATCATCAAGAACCTCAGTCTGCTGAAAAAACCCGTGCTCGGCGCCAGGCAGGAATGGCAGGCCATTGCTGCGCTGGAGCAGGCCGGGGTCGCCACCATGCGCCCGGTGGCCTATGGGCAGCGCGGCAGCAACCCGGCCACCCGTCACTCATTTATTATCACTGAAGAGCTGGCGCCTACCATCAGTCTGGAAGATTTTTGTCGTGACTGGCCACAGCAGCCACCTCCTTTTGCCCTCAAGCATGCCTTGATCGAACGGGTCGCTGAAATGGTGGGCCGCATGCACCGCGCCGGCGTCAATCACCGTGACTGCTATCTGGTGCATTTCCTGCTGCACACGGATCCGCCACCTCGACCTGGACATTTCCGCCTTTCCCTTATCGATCTGCATCGCGCGCAAATCCGCGATCAGGTGCCGGTGCGCTGGCGCAACAAGGATCTGGCCGCACTGTATTTCTCAGCCCTGCAGATTGGCTTGACCCGCCGCGACAAGCTGCGCTTCCTGCGTATTTATTTTGCTCAGCCGCTGCGCCAGACCTTGCAACAGGAAGCACGACTCCTGGCCTGGCTGGAGCGTCGCGCGGCAAAACTGCTTGATCGCTGGTTCCGCCGCTTTGCCCCCGGAGCTGAAGGATGAGCGGTTGGACGCTGAACCCTGAATACGCAACGGGGGAGAGCGGCAAGGCCTTTGCCAATCTTGACGCGGTGTTTGCGCTTGAAGGTGACTACATTACCAGCGACCCCCTGAGTCAGGTACACCGCATCACTATTGGCGGGCGCGTCTACTACCTCAAACGCTACACCGGTGCCGGCAAGAATCTGCGTCGCTATCTGGGCCGCCCACGGGTCAAGGCCGAGTGGGAAAACCTGCTGCACTTCACCGCCTGGGGTATCCCTGCTGCAACGGTCGTGGCTTTCGGGCTGGAGCGCCGGGTAGGTGGCTTTTTGCGCGGTGCGCTGATCACTGAGGAACTGGCCGACACCCGTGATCTAGCCTGGTTGGCGAATAACCAGGACCACTGCCTGCACGATCGGCACTGGGTCGCCCAGGTCAGTTATCAGGTCGCCCACGCCACCCGCATGATGCATGACCAGGGTTTTGCGCATAATGATCTCAAGTGGCGTAATATTCTGGTAACACCCCAGGCGCGGGTATTTTTTATTGATTGTCCGACCGGCTCATTCTGGCCGCAGCCTTTTCTGGGTTACCGGATCATCAAGGATCTAGCCTGCCTGGACAAGATTGGTAAATACCAGTTAAGCCGCAGCCAGCGCCTGCGCTTTTTTCTGACCTATCAGCATCAGTCGCGCCTGGATGCTGCTGGTAAACGGATGATTCGCCGCATTCTGCGGTTTTTTGAGGGACGTGAATGACCGCC
>SKFV01000162.1 GCA_007117785.1 Pseudomonas sp. | reverse complement strand
TTCCTGCAGCAGGGCACGATCCTGTGCCGACGCTTGTGGCGCTTTTTCCAGCACGTTCATCAGGGTCATCACGGCGGCGATGGCGGTATTGAATTTGTGTTGTTGGCCAATATCTTGACTGGCTTGCTTGATCGCCAGATGAATCGAGCGACGCACGGCTTTCTGGGCATCGTTCAGGCTGTTGACATCCAGTGCCGAGGTAGCGCCACCAGCAACAAACTGGCTGGCCAGGCGCCAGACCCGACGCAGGAAGCGCTGGGCGCCCTCAACGCCGGAATCGGACCACTCCAGACTCATGTCCGGCGGCGAGGCGAACATCATGAACAGGCGACAGGTATCGGCACCGTATTGGTCGATCATGGCTTGCGGGTCAACGCCGTTGTTCTTCGACTTTGACATTTTCTCGGTGCCGCCGATCTCGACCGGCTGACCATCGCTGCGCAGTCGGGCACTGGTAATCTTGCCCTTGGCATCACGCTCGATATCCACATCAGCCGGGTTGAACCACTGCTTGCCACCTTTGGCATCGATACGGTAGTAGGTATCCGCCAGCACCATGCCCTGGGTCAGCAGCTGCTTGAAGGGCTCGTCACTGTCCACCAGGCCTTCATCACGCATCAGCTTGTGGAAGAAGCGCGCATAGAGCAGGTGAAGAATCGCGTGTTCGATACCGCCAATGTATTGGTCGACCGGTAGCCAGTAATTGGCTGCTTTCGGGTCAACCATGCCGCCTTCGAAATGTGGCGAGGCATAGCGGGCAAAGTACCAGGACGACTCGACGAAAGTATCCATGGTGTCGGTTTCACGACGTGCCGGCTTGCCGCAGCTCGGGCAGGCACATTCGTAGAACTCCGGCATCTTTGCCAGTGGGCTGCCGGTGCCATCGGGCACCACGTCTTCCGGCAGAACAACCGGCAACTGACTGTCCGGTACCGGTACGTCGCCACAAGTGTCGCAATGGATAATCGGAATCGGGCAGCCCCAATAGCGCTGGCGGCTGATGCCCCAATCGCGCAAGCGGAACTGGGTGCGCGGGGCACCGAGCGTCTTCTGCTGCAGCACATCACCGATGGCCGTCAGGGCGCTATCGAAGTCCATGCCGTCAAATTCATCGGAATTGATCAGTTCGCCCTTTTCAGCATAGGCGTCCTGCCAGGGGGATGGCGTGGTATCACCGGCGGAGGTGCGAATCACCGGTTTGATCGGCAGGTTGTACTTCTCGGCAAAGGCAAAGTCGCGTTCATCGTGCGCGGGTACGGCCATCACCGCACCATCGCCGTAGCTCATGAGCACATAGTTGGCGACCCAGACCGGCAGTTTTTCGCCGGTCAGCGGATGCTCGACAAACAGGTTGGTCGGGACGCCTTTCTTTTCCTGGGTGGCGATATCGGCTTCGGCGACGCCACCCCGTTTGCATTCGTCAACAAAGGCCTGCAGGCGCGGGTTGCCAGCAGCGGCTTGGGTTGCCAATGCGTGCTCGGCGGCAACTGCTACATAGGTCGCGCCCATCAGGGTATCAGGGCGAGTGGTGAACACCTTGAGCTTGCCGGTCTGCCCAATGCTGGCCTGGTCGTAGGGAAAGTGCACTTCCATGCCGACGGATTTGCCAATCCAGTTGCGCTGCATGGTCTTGACCTGTTCCGGCCAGCCATCCAGGGCATCCAGTGAACTGAGCAACTCTTCCGCGTAATCGGTAATGCGGAAGTAGTACATGGGGATTTCACGCTTTTCGATCTCGGCACCGGAACGCCAGCCCTTGCCATCGATAACCTGCTCGTTGGCGAGCACGGTCTGGTCTACCGGATCCCAGTTGACGGTACCGTTCTTGCGATAGATCACGCCTTTTTCGTACAGCCGGGTAAACAGCCACTGTTCCCAGCGGTAATACTCGGGACGGCAGGTGGCGAACTCTCGCGACCAGTCGATGGCCAAGCCCAGGCTTTGCAGCTGACTTCGCATGTAGTCGATATTCGAGTAGGTCCACTCGGCGGGCGGCACCTGGTTGTTCATCGCCGCGTTTTCCGCCGGCATGCCGAAGGCATCCCAGCCCATCGGCTGCAGCACATTCTTGCCCTGCATACGCTGGTAGCGGGCAATCACATCGCCAATGGTGTAGTTGCGCACATGCCCCATGTGCAGTTTGCCGCTGGGGTAAGGAAACATGGACAGGCAGTAGAAGGTCTCCCGGCCAGGAGTTTCTTCCACACGGAAGGCCTGACTGGCCTCCCAGTCACTGCGGGCGGCGGTTTCAATCTCACGGGGTGCGTACTGTTCTTGCATAGTCGGGGCTGTCAAAGGGGCTCGTCTGAAGGTCGAAAAGTTAGCGGGCAGGATACACCACCCGAGGCAGCGGAGGTAGTCATATGCCGTTCGTCGCCGGCTTGCCGGAGAGGCAGTATTGGCGACTATGCTGAACCCAAGGGGAAGACATTGGTAAAGTCCGCGTACTGCGTGCGGGCAGGAGGCAGCTAATGAAGTCAGCGGAACCGCCCTTGTTGGGCATTCAGCGACCACAGCAGGGCTATGATCGGCTGCTGCGGCGGTTGGATCAGGCGCTGGATATAGCGCGTACCCGGCAGTGGCTGGATGGATTCAGCCATCCGCCCATGGAGTTGGAGTTACAGGGGCTCAGTGCAGACGATCTGCTGCTGTTGCAGCAGGTATTGTTGCGACTCGGCCAGACGTCAAGCCAGGCGGCGCCGCAGTATCAGACTGAGCAGAACTATGCCGCTGATGACTGCAGCCAACGGCCAGGAACGCCAGCGTAACCAGGGCGTCAGCCCCTGATAGGGCTGGACTTCACCGACCAGACTGGCTTGTTCGAATTGGGGAATCTGTTGAGCAATCTGTCCACGCGGATCAATCAGGGCGGTTACCCCGTTATTGGTTCCGCGTAGCATCCAGCGCCCACTTTCCAACGCTCGCATGCGCGCCATCTGCAGATGCTGTAAGGGGCCGAGCGAGCGACCGAACCAGCTATCGTTGCTGATAGTTATCAACAGGTCACTTTCTGCCGCCAGCCGCGCGGCAAAGTGCGGATAGACCACTTCATAACAAATGTAAGGGGCCAGGCGCTGGCCGGCAGCGAGCAAGGGTGGCTGGTCGGCGGTGCCACGGGAAAAGCTCGACATTGGCAGGTCGAAAAAGGCAATCAGACCGCGTAGCCAGTCTTCCAGCGGGACAAATTCGCCGAAGGGCACCAATTTATGCTTGTTATAGGTCTGTCCCTCAACCCCGGCAACGGTAATCGCGTTATAGATATGTAGACGCCCGTCACGGTACTCGTCAGCCGGGATGCCGGTAATCAACTGGCTGCCTTCGGCGCGCAAATTGTCGGCCACACTCTGTACGAAAGGCTCGGCGCGGCTTTGCAGAACAGGTATGGCAGTTTCTGACCAGATGATCAGGTCGACGCCAGCCACCGCATAGCTCATGTCACGGTAACGGGCCAGGCTGTTGTCGATGTAGTCCGGGTCCCATTTCTGCGATTGAGGCACGTCGGCCTGAATCAGCGCGACGCTGAGTGGCTCACTGTGCGGCTGCGTCCATTGCACCTGACTCAAGCCGAGGCCACCGAGCCAGATCGTGGCGATCAGGCCTGCAGTCAGGCCTAGTTGCCCGGGTTGCTGACGCCAAGCCCAGAGGCGGGTCAGCAGGCAAGCGGTAAAGACGCTGAACAGGCTGAGCAGCCAGACGCTGCCAACCGGCGCCCAACCAGCCAACCAGGTATCCGTGTGGGCGTAACCGTGATATAGCCAGGGAAAGCCGGTGAGGAACCAGCCGCGAAAGAATTCCTGCGCGACCCAGAGTGCGCTGAAGGCCCACAGGCTGAGCCAGCCCATCTGCCCGGGTCGCAGCCAGCGCGCCCAGACCCAGGCCATCAGTGCAAACACCAGCCCCAGTCCGGTGACGAAGCCAGCGGTCAGCAGGCCGGCCAGCAAGGGATGGGCATAACCATGCACATGGATGCTGACATAGACCCAGGAAGCGCCACTGGCGAAGAGTCCCAGGCCCCAGGCCCAGCCACGCCAGACCGCCTGTTGCGGGGTTAGTTGCTGCAGGCCCAGGTAAAACAGTGCGACCGAGACCAGCCCCAGGGGCCAGAGACCAAAGGGGGTGAAAGACAGGGTGCTCAGGATCCCCGCGAGCAGGGCGATGAGGTGGCCGCGCCAACCGGGGTTGGTCAGCCAGGCGAGGAGTGGCGTGCTGCGAGGGACGTGCATGAGGGTGGTTCCGTTCAGGGCTGAGTCAGGCTGACGCGCAGCAGATGAACGCGGCGGCTGTCAGCATTCAGTACTCGCACGCGGAAACCCTCGATTTCGACCACTTCGTTGCGCTTGGGCAGGTGCCCGAAGGCATTCATCACCAGGCCACCAAAGGTATCGAACTCTTCGTCGGGGAATTCGGTGTTGAAATGCTCGTTGAACTCTTCGATCGGGGTCAGGCCCTTGACCAGGAAATCGCCGCTGGACAAGGGTTTGATCTGGTCGTCTTCGTCGACGTCGTGCTCATCTTCGATCTCGCCAACAATCTGTTCCAGTACATCTTCGATGGTGACCAGGCCGGAAACGCCACCGTATTCATCGATGACAATGGCCATGTGGTTGCGGTTGGCGCGGAATTCGCGCAGCAGCACGTTCAGGCGTTTGGATTCCGGTACACAGGTGGCCGGGCGCAGAATATCCTTGATGTCGAAACGTTCGACACTGCCTTCCAGCAGGAGTGGCAGCAAGTCCTTGGCTAGCAGGATGCCCATGACCTCGTCCACGCTTTCACCGATGACCGGGTAGCGCGAGTGGGCCGCTTCAATCACGCTGGGCAGGAAGTCGCGTGGGCTCTGGGTGACCTTGATGGTGGTCATCTGCGAGCGCGGCACCATGATGTCGCGTACCTGCATATCGGCAACCTGCAGGGCGCCTTCAATGATCGACAGGGCTTCAATATCCAGCACATCATTCTGGTGTGCCTCGCGCAGCAGCTCGACCAGTTCCTGCTGGTTTTTGGGTTCATGGACAAAAGCCTGGACCAGTTTGTCCAGCCAGGTCTTGTGTCCATTGGTCGATCGGTCTTCGCTCATGATCCTCACTCGTTATTGCTGATATAGGGGTCAGGTATGCCCAGTTCGGCCAGTAAACGGCATTCAAGACTTTCCATTGCTTCCGCTTCGTTGTCGTCTATATGGTCATGGCCGAGCAAATGCAAGCAGCCGTGAATAACCATATGCGCCCAGTGATACTCTGGCTGTTTACCTTGCTCGGCTGCTTCCCTTGCTACCACGGGAACGCAGATGACCAGATCACCCAGCAAAGGGATCTCCAGTTCGGGCGGCAAGTCAGCAGGGAAGGACAGCACATTGGTGGGTGCGTCCTTGCCTCGATAAGCATGGTTCAGTGCCTGGCTTTCGTCAGCGTCGACCAGACGAATGGTCAGTTCGCTGCCTGGATGCTCACGCAAGGCCAGGTGGGCCCATTGCAGGAGCTTGGCATCGTCGGGTTGCGGTGTGATGTCAGTGGCGCGCTGAATATCCAGCTCAAGCGTCATGACTGCCGTCCGGCTTGTTGCGCCGTTCCTGACGCTCAAGGCGTTCCTGTTCCTGGGCCAGATCAAAGCGGTCGTAGGCTTCGACAATGCGCTGGACCAGTGGGTGGCGCACGACATCCTTGGATTTGAATTCGGTAAAGCCGATCCCTTTGACGCCCTTGAGCACCTCGGTAACGTGAATCAGGCCGGAGCGGGTGCCACGCGGCAGGTCAACCTGGGTGGTATCCCCGGTGATGACGGCGGTGGAGCCGAAGCCGATGCGGGTGAGGAACATTTTCATCTGTTCCAGGGTGGTGTTCTGACTTTCGTCAAGAATAATAAAGCTATTGTTCAGGGTACGGCCACGCATGTAGGCGAGCGGGGCGACTTCGATGACCTGTTTCTCGATCAGCTTGGCAACCTGCTCGAAGCCGAGCATTTCATACAAGGCGTCGTACAGCGGGCGTAAGTAGGGGTCGATCTTCTGTGCCAGATCACCGGGCAGGAAGCCGAGCTTTTCGCCGGCTTCAACGGCGGGGCGGACCAGCAGGATGCGACGCACCTGTTCCCGTTCAAGAGCATCGACGGCGCAGGCGACGGCGAGATAGGTCTTGCCGGTGCCGGCCGGGCCAATACCGAAGTTGATGTCGTGATCCAGGATCGAACGTACGTAGGCTTGCTGGTTGGGCCCGCGCGGCTGGATGGTCATTTTCCGTGTACGCAAGACGACCGGCTTGTGGCTGCTGCTGTCGTGCAGGGTTTCACTCAGGCTTTCGAGGCCGGATTCCTGCAGGAACAGGTGCACGGTGTCTGGCGTCAGTTCGCCGTTGCCGCGGGTTTCGCGGTACAGCTGGCGCAGAACGGCTTCAGCGGAGCGGGTCAGGGCTTGCTCGCCGATCAGCTCGAATTCGTTGCCGCGGTTGCGCACTTCGATGCCGAGCCGTTGCTCGATGAGTTGGAGGTGTTCGTTGAACTGGCCGCACAGGCTGGCGAAGCGCCGCGAGTCGACGGGTTCAATGGTGAAACGATGTATATGCAGGGGTGCGTTCAAGGTAGTCCGTGGTCGCCGTGTGGCTATTGGTGAATTCAAGCATAAAGCTGGGGAATCGTGGCTGCAAGCGTTGGTTGGTTCAGTGGGTGTGCCCTGGACGCAGGACCATGCTGGACATGCTGCAAGTACATTCCTGTAAGCTCGTCCATGACCTTACAGAAAACTGCTCCTGCGTTTTCTGTAATTCTGCCATCCATGGCAGTCGTTGGTCATGGACGGTCCAGCATGGCCCTGCGTCCGGAGCACTTACCAACGTTGTGCTCTCTTGACGATTTGAAGGCTCAGCGTAGTTGGCCGCGCAACGAATGCGGTAGCGCTTCAATAATCTCGACGTCGACAAACTGGCCGATCAGTGCCGGGTTGTCGCAGCGGAAGTTGACCACGCGGTTGTGCTCGGTGCGGCCCTGCAGCATGCCGGGGTCTTTTTTCGAGTAGTCGCTGACCAGGATGCGCTGGGTGGTGCCGACCATGCGGCGATTGTTCTCGAAGCCCTGCTGGTTGAGGCGATTCTGCAGGATCTGCAGGCGCTGCTTTTTCACCTCGGTGGGGGTGTCGTCCGGCAAATCTGCTGCCGGAGTGCCGGGGCGAGAGCTGTAGATAAAGGAGTAGGAGAAGTCGAAACCGATGTCTTCAACCAGTTTCATGGTTTGCTCGAAGTCACGTTCGGTTTCGCCCGGGAAGCCGATGATAAAGTCGGAACTGATGATGATGTCCGGTACGGCAGCGCGCAGTTTGCGGATGCGTGACTTGTATTCCAGCGCCGTGTGGTTGCGCTTCATGCCGGCGAGTACGCGGTCAGAGCCGGATTGCACGGGTAAGTGCAAGTATTTGACCAGTTCCGGGACTTCGGCGTGGGCCTGGATCAGGCTGTCGGAAAATTCCAGCGGGTGGCTGGTGGTGTAGCGGATACGGTCGATGCCGTCGACAGCGGCAACCACGCGGATCAGGTCAGCCAGGTCGGCGATGCTGCCGTCGTGGGTCTGACCGCGGTAGCCGTTGACGTTCTGGCCGAGCAGGGTGACTTCGCGCACGCCGTTTTCTGCCAGGTGGATGATTTCGGCCAGTACGTCATCAAAGGGACGACTGACTTCTTCACCGCGGGTATAGGGCACGACGCAGAAGCTGCAGTATTTGCTGCAGCCTTCCATGATGGAGACGAAGGCGGTCGGGCCGTCGATGCGCGGTTCCGGCAGGCGGTCGAATTTCTCGATTTCGGGGAAGGAGACGTCGATCTGAGCCGTTTTTGTGGTGCGTGCAGCGTCGATCATTTCCGGCAGGCGGTGCAGGGTTTGCGGGCCAAAAACGACATCTACATAGCTGGCGCGATCACGGATGGCGCTGCCTTCCTGGCTGGCGACACAGCCGCCGACGCCGATGATCAGATCGGGATTCTTTTCTTTCAGCGGGCGCCAGCGACCGAGCTCGGAGAAGACTTTCTCCTGGGCTTTTTCCCGAATCGAGCAGGTGTTGAGCAGGATGATATCGGCCTGTTCGGGCTTATCGGTCAATTCCATTGCCTGATGTTCGCCGAGCAGGTCGGCCATGCGCGAGCTGTCATACTCGTTCATTTGGCAACCGTGGGTCTGGATAAAGAGTTTCTTGGCCATGGGCGTCAGACGTAACCTTGCTGAAAAGGCGCGATTATACACGGATGACGGGGCCTTTGTTATGCCTGCGGCGGTACCAGCGGTCGGTCTCTATTCTGTGGCAGTGATCGGTTGTGCTATGCTTCGCGCCCTTTATTTTCAGTTGATGGGCGCATAATGAGTAGCGACAAGCAGCCGATCTTTCGCGTTATCTTCCTCAATCAGGGCGAAGTCTTTGAGCTGTATGCCCGGCAGATCTACCAGAGTGAGCTCTGGGGTTTTATGGAGATCGAGGAGCTGGTGTTTGGCGAGCGTTCGCAAATGCTGGTTGATCCGGGCGAGGAAAAGCTGAAAAGCCAGTTTGAAGGCGTCAAACGCAGCTTTA
Source organism: Pseudomonas sp. (assembly GCA_007117785.1). GTDB lineage: Bacteria > Pseudomonadota > Gammaproteobacteria > Pseudomonadales > Pseudomonadaceae > Halopseudomonas. The sequence goes on along the minus strand of SKFV01000162.1, from coordinate 964 downwards.
TTCCGGTGCACGCGATTGTGCGCATCGATGAGGTCGAGCGCGCGGGCGCGCCCAAGGTCAGTGAAGCGAAAAGCGGCGGCAGCAATATCATGACCTTTCCGGGGCCGCCGCTGACTCCCTGAGCAACATGAGCTTTTTTGAGGTTGTTTTAACGTGGCTGTGGCAACGCAGACAGTTTTAGAGGCTCATTAACGAATCAGGCGTATCTCAACGCGCTGATTTTGCCTGGCGATGGCATTCCAGTCTCCGGCACTGAGCAGGCTGCTGACCGGCGGATAGTCGACCCGAGGCTGTTCAGCCTGGCTTGGGTTGAGTTGCAAACTGATCCGGGTGCCTTCCATCAGTGGTTGCTGGTTGGCAAAGCGGGCAAAGGCGAGGGATTCGAGTTCACGGCTGCGTTGCAGTCGCTCAGCCTCGCTGTCCAGTCCTTCGCATTCAGTCAATGGCAGCTCTGCTGGCGCCAGTTGCATGCGGCCTTCGTCATCTCGCTGCAGGCAGAATTGGCCGCTGTGTGCGGTTAGTTCGATACGCCCCTGAAAACCACCCGCATGCAGTAGCGGCAAGAGTTCGTTCAGTTGCCCGAGCAAGTCGTCATCAAAGGGGATGCTGCCGAGGCTGAATTGCGTGTTTCTGTTCAGCGTTCTTTCCAGTGCACGCAGCAATGCAACCTGTTCGCGTTGGGTGCGGTTCTTCTCTTCAGCCATGGCACTCAGCCACAGGCGTTGTTCCTGTGCCGGTGTGTTGGCCGGCTCGACGGCGGCAGGCATGGCGTTGCTGTGCGAGTCGGCGATCATTTGATAGCCGGCGAAGCTTCCAGCCACGCCCAGCAGGAGGCCAAAGAATAGTGCCGGCCAGCGGCGAACCGGTATGGGTTGTGCTGGCGCGGGTTCTCTCTGGCTGGGCAGCAGGCGCTGTATTTCTTCGCGCAGGCTTTGCCGCAGGGCGCGCGACTGGCGCTCGAACT
>SKFV01000244.1 GCA_007117785.1 Pseudomonas sp. | reverse complement strand
CGGATATGGTTGCAGGAGCAACTTAAACAGCCATTTGCCAAGCCCGAGTGCAGCGAGTTCGACCAATGGACACGGAATCAAAGCATCGATTCAGTCAGTATCGTGCACGCAACCGGCTATCTTGGGAACCCAGCCTCCTTTTACGGCCATACTCTGCTCAAGTTCAATTATGCTGATCGCTCACAAACCACTGGCCTGATGGATGCCGCTGTTAATTACGGGGCTATTCTTGAAGGCAGAACCGACCCGGTGAGCTATATCGTCAAAGGAATACTGGGTGGTTACGACGGTGGCTTTACTCAGATTGGCTATTACTATCACAACCATAATTATGGCGAAAATGAGCTGCGCGACTTGTGGGAATACGAGCTGAACCTGCCAGCTGAGAGCGTTGCTTTTATTGCAGCTCATGCCTGGGAAGTTTTAGGCAAGCGCTACACCTATTACTTTTTTCGCCACAACTGCGCCTATCGCATGGCCGAATTGCTGCAATTACGCGGTGATATCGACATAATCCCTGCCAACCGGCCTTGGACCATCCCACAATCGCTCATACTGGCCCTGGAAAACCAGGCAGACGATTCCTCGATAGCCAATATCCATTACCACCCGTCACGGCAATCTCGCTTTTACAGCACCTGGTCTGCACTGTCTGACGACGAACAAGATGCAGTTCGCACAGTGGCGCGAGGGAAGACCAAACTTGAACAAGTGTTGCAGGAGTTCACTAGAACGGAACAGCAGCAAGCCGTTACTGAAACTTTGCTCGACTATTATCAGCTTCAGCAAACCACAAAAAACAAGGGACAAACTGAATACCAAAAAACCTTGGCTACGCGATTCAGCTTACCCGCCGGGAATACCAGACCAGCCATCGAGCCACCTGCAGCACCCCATCTAAGTCGTCCTCCGGGCTGGGCGCAGTTCAGCTCACTATGGTCAGGTAAAACGCACAAACCAGCTATACAGCTGCGCCTACGCCCCGCTTATTACGATGTACTTGATAGCGCTGCAGGGCATGTGCATATGGGCCGTTTAAGCATGGGTGAACTGACGCTACGTGTTTCTGACAATCGTCTACGGGTTCATCAGTTGGATGTTACAGCCATCGACAGCATCAGCCCCGGCATTAGCGGTTTGCCAGGAGACCGCGGGAAAACCTGGAGCCTCCGATTGAGTGGCGAGCAGCAACGCTTGGCGTGCACGCCCTGCCTGGTACCACGGTTAAGCGGCAGCATGGGCGTCGGCCGAATGATCAACGAGAGTCTGCACACTGATATCGCGTTGAGCGGCGCCCTGCATCATGACCGTATCAGGCAAGGAAACCATACCATTGGGCCTCAGTGGCGCCTCCACTATCGGCCTGACAATGCAAACAGTGCCAAATTAATCATTGCACATAATGCAAGCCTGCAATCCCAGGGTAAGAGCTATCAAAGCGCAGAGCTTGAGGTTCGGCGTGAATTCTCAACTCACATGGATGCCCGAATTAACTGGCAATGGGACAAGCATAGCGAAGTGACAATCGGATTAGGATGGTATTGGTAGAAAGCCCCGCCGAAGCGGGGCTTTTGCTTGATAGCCGGTTTTACTGCTCGTCGAGAAAACGCTCGGCGTCCAGGGCGGCCATGCACCCGGAGCCGGCTGAGGTAATAGCCTGGCGGTAGACGTGGTCGGCGACGTCACCGGCAGCAAAGACACCGGGAATCGTGGTCTGGGTGGCATTGCCCTGGGTACCGCTTTGGATGGTCAGGTAGCCGTCTTTCATCTCCAGCTGGCCGGCAAACAGATCAGTATTGGGTTTGTGGCCAATGGCGATAAACACGCCTGACAGTTCAATCTCTTCGGTGCCACCCGCGTTGTGCTTGATGCGCATGCCGGTAACGCCCATGTCAGTACCCAGTACTTCGTCCAGCGTGGCATTAAGCTTGAGCTCGACCTTGCCTTCGGCCACCTTGGCCATCAGCTTGTCGACCAGAATCTTCTCCGCACGGAAGGTGTCGCGGCGGTGCACCAGGGTGACCTTCTTGGCGATATTGGCCAAATACAAGGTTTCTTCCACGGCGGTATTACCGCCCCCTATCACGGCAACGTCCTGGTTGCGGTAAAAGAAGCCATCGCAGGTCGCACAGGCCGAGACGCCCTTGCCCATAAAGACTTCTTCCGAAGGCAGACCCAGGTATTGCGCCGAGGCGCCAGTGGCAATAATCAAGGCATCGCACTGGTACTCGCCACTGTCACCCCACAAACTGAACGGCCGCTTGTTCAGGTCGACTTTATTGATGTGGTCGAAGAGAACTTCAGTCTCGAAGCGCTCGGCGTGCTGGCGCATACGCTCCATCAGGTCCGGCCCCTGCAAGCCTTCCACATCGCCAGGCCAGTTATCTACGTCGGTGGTGGTAGTGAGCTGACCGCCCATCTGCATACCGGTGATCAATACCGGGTTCAGGTTGGCGCGTGCGGCATACACAGCAGCGGTGTAACCGGCCGGTCCCGAACCCAGAATAATCAGACGGGAGTGGTGTACCTCGGACATAAAGCCTCCAGAAACAATACATTAAAAGCTGATGAGCTGACTGACGGCGTCATGTCAGTGAGCCAGAATAAGTAATTGAACGGCATGGTATGCCAAAATCGTCGATAGCGGGTATTTCAATACCTTCATTGGCCGCATAGTTTACCGCTATGATCGCGGCATCACAGCCCTTGTACGGGTGATGGTTACAGTTTCACTTTGGAGTGTGTATGCCTGCTCAACCCCCAGTGCTCACTGGCAGCAGTTACCTGCGCGCCGGCTGGCACGCTATGTGGCAGCCCGGACTACGTCGTTACGTCGTGATCCCTGCACTCTTGAACACCCTGCTACTGATCAGCCTGATTGGCTGGGCCGGGCATGGCTTCAATACCCTGCTGGAGCAATTGCTTGGCACCTTGCCCGACTGGCTGGGCTTTTTGCAATGGCTGCTATGGCCACTGTTTGCCATATTGCTCCTGCTGGTGCTGTTTTTCACCTTCAGTATTCTGGCCAACCTGATCGGCTCACCCTTTTATGCCGTGTTGGCGGAAAAACTTGCACAACAGCGGCGGGGTGAAGCACCACAACCTGGACATTGGCAAAGTTGGCTGTGGCTGATACCGCACAGCATTGGTCGCGAACTGGCCAAACTGGCCTATTATCTGCCGCGTTTAGTGGGGTTGTTGCTGTTGAGTTTGCTACCGGTGGTGAATCTGGTGGTCACGCCGCTGTTGCTGGTCTTTGGCGTATGGGTGATGGCGGTACAGTATCTGGACTATCAGGCAGATAACGATGGCATCAGCCTGAACGAGCAACTGGACTGGATGCGTCAACGGCGAACCCTGATGATGAGTTTCGGGCTACCCGTGTACCTGGGCAGCCTGATTCCACTGATCAATGTGATGATCATGCCGGCTGCCGTAGCCGGCTCGACCCTGCTCTGGGTCGAGCACTATGCACGGCAGCCAAAGACGATCAACTGATCAGGACAGCTCGCCCAACGCCTCGCGACTGAAGGGCAGGATGTCGGTAAAGCGGCCTTCGCGCACCTTGGCTGACCACTGCGGGTCAACAATCAGCGCGCGACCGACGGCAACCAGATCAAACTCACCCTGACCCAGACGAACCAGCAGATCATCGAGGTTGGCGGTTTTGGCCACCTTGTCGGTCTCGACCATATATTCGAGGAATTCGCTGTCCAGGCCGACGCTGCCCACGGTAATGGTCGGCTTGCCGGTCAGTTTGCCGGTCCAGCCCGCCAGGTTGAGGTCGGACCCTTCGAACTCCGGCTCCCAGAAGCGGCGTTGCGAGCAATGGAAGATGTCCACACCAGCAGCGACCAGCGGTACGAGGAACTGCTCCAGCAGTTCAGGCGTCGGGGCCAGGCGCGCGGTGTAGTCCTGCTGCTTCCACTGCGAGAAGCGGAAAATGATCGGGTAGTCCGGGCCCACAGCAGCGCGAACGGCTTCAATGATTTCTACCGCCAGACGACCACGGTTTTCCATGCTGCCACCGTACTTGTCAGTACGCTGGTTGGTACCTTCCCAGAAGAACTGGTCGATCAGGTAACCGTGCGCACCGTGCAGCTCGATGGCATCAAAACCGATCGCCTTGGAGTCGGCAGCGGCTTGAGCAAAGGCCTGAACAACCTCATCGATATCCGCCTGCGTCATGCCGTGAACCAGCACGGTATCGCCCTTGCGCTTTTCCATCGGGCCATAGCCAGGCACATCCTCGTCCGGCTTGGTACCCAGGCGGCGGGTATTACCCACGTGCCACAGCTGCGGTGCAATCTTGCCACCCACAGCATGCACTTCATCAACCACTTTCTTCCAGCCAGCCAAGGCATCTTCACCGTGAATACGCGGAATGTTCGGCCCCATGGTCGCAGCCGGCGTACCTACCGTCGTGCCCTCGGTCACAATCAGACCCACACCAGCTTCGGCGCGGCGACGGTAGTACTAGGCAACATTGTCACCCGGCACACCTTTGGGCGAGAACTGACGCGTCATGGGCGCCATGACGATACGGCTGTTGATGGTCAGCGGGCCGTACTGGAAAGGGGCAAACAAGGAACCGGTATCAACGGACATAGATAACTCCATAGTTAATGATCAACGCCGGTCAACAGGTCTTGTACCTGCTTGCTTGACCGGTCGTCTAGAAACATTCAGCGCTGTAGCAACCGCTCGAGTTGGTCGATAAACACGCGTAAGGGTGCAATCTGGCGATCAATCTTCATCCGCAGCAGCGCACCTTCCCAGGCCGAGCCAATAAAGTGTGCCAGTGCCTGCGGATCCTGACCTGCGGGTAACTCGCCGGCATCGCGCGCCTGCGCCAGACCACCTGCCAGTACGTCACTGGAACGCTTGAGAATAGCGCTAGCGGCATAGCCAATCGGCTGGCTCTCGTCAGCCTTTTCATGGCAGAGACTGCCAATAAAACACTGATGTGTCGGCTCTTCCTGGTTGGCAAAATAGCCGACCAGGTCGCGATAGAACTGCAGAATACGTTCGCGGGGCGAGTCATTGCCCGCCTCGAGGGCGCGGGCAAAGCGCTCCAGGCGCGGCGTGTAATAGTAATGCAGCGCCTGAATGGCAAAGTCTTCCTTGCTTTCAAAATAATGATAGAAGGAGCCTTTGGGCACACCAGCCCCCTTGGTGATTTCCTGCACGCCAGTGCCGTTATAGCCCTTGCGCAACATCACCTCGGTACCAGCCGCCAGAATGCGGGCACGTTTGTCTTGGATAGCGTTCATGAGAAGCACTATACGACCGGTCAACTTCTTATGATAGAGAAAATATTTATTATTGATTTTGCTGATGGGCGGAAATCAATTGCCTGCCGATAAAAATCAGGGACACAAAAAAACCGGGCCATGCCCGGTTTTTTCGATAGCGCGTAGAGCTTAGTGCTCGACGCCACCCTCGCCATGGATGTGACCATGCGCGATTTCTTCTTCATTGGCGTCACGCACGTCGATGACCTTCACTTCGAAGTTGAGGCGCTGACCGGCCAACGGATGGTTACCGTCAACCGTTACTTCATCACCTTCAACCGCCTTGATAGTCACGATCTGCATGCTGCCATCCGGACCAGAGGCATGAAACTGCATGCCTTCTTCCAGGGTATCGACGCCTTCGAACATATGACGGCCCAACACGGCAACCAGCTCGCTGTTGAACTCGCCATAGGCCTCGGCCGGCTCAACACTCACTTTGACTTCATCGCCCTGTTGCTTGCCTTCCAGCGCCTTTTCCAGACCCGGAATGATGTTACCAGCGCCGTGCAGATAAACCAGCGGAGCACCGCCGTTGGATGAATCCAGTACGTCGCCAGCATCGTTGCTCAGGGTATAGTCAATCGATACGGCTTTGTTGGCAGTTACTTGCATAGTTTGCATACCTGTTTATTGCTTGAAAAATGGTAAGTGTACGCAGGAAATCAGCAAAACGCACGGCTTGACCGACGCATGACAGCAACCCAAGATAGCAGCTATGGCCGAAGTGCCCCCTTGTCAGCCGAACGGGGATGGCCACTCATTCATTTTTCAACGAGTATTCCATGGCACATCGTCTGGTTCTTGTGGTCAATTGCGGCAGTTCATCGATCAAGTTTGCTTTACGCCGTGAGGGCGACAGTGCCGCCCTGCTCAGCGGTCTTGCCGAGCAACTGGAATCACCCAATGCCGTGCTGCACTGGCAGACAAGCACTGGAAAGCAGAGCAAGGCGCTGTCACCGGGCGGGCATGCAGATACCATGGCAGCGCTACTGCCGTTGATTGATAACCACGCTGAACAACCATTGAGTGCGGTTGGCCACCGAGTGGTGCACGGCGGCGAATATTTTACCGGTGCAGCCCTGATCGACTCTGAGGTCATCACCGCCATCGAAGCCAATGCACCACTGGCCCCGCTCCATAACCCGGCCAACCTGATTGGTATTCGTGCCGCGCAAGCGGTGTTCGCGCAAATTCCGCATGTGGCGATATTCGATACGGCGTTCCACCAGAGTATGCCACCGCATGCCTATCGCTACGCGCTGCCGGATGAGCTCTACGCAGTGCACGGTGTAAGGCGCTATGGTTTTCATGGCACCAGCCATCAATATGTGACCCAGCAGGCTGCATTGCTGCGTGGGTGGCCAGCCATTAAAGGTGCCTGGCTCAGCGCGCACCTGGGCAACGGTTGCTCCAGTTGCGCAGTACTTGACGGCAGCAGCCTCGACACCAGCATGGGACTGACACCTCTGGAGGGTCTGGTGATGGGTACCCGCAGTGGTGATGTCGACCCCAATCTGCATGCCCATTTGGGACGAACCCTGGGCTGGGATCTGCCGCGCATCGAACGCTTGCTGAACCGTGAGAGCGGCCTGCTTGGCCTGTCCGGCCTGTCCAACGACATGCGCGAACTGGAGCAGGCGCGCAAAGGCGGTCACGACGGCGCCAAACTGGCGATAGAGGTTTTCTGCTACCGCCTGGCACGCTCACTCGCAGGGCTGGCTGTGGCTCTGCCGCGTATCGACGGCCTGATCTTTACCGGTGGTATTGGCGAAAACTCTGCGCTGACTCGCGCACTGACGGTCAAGCACCTGGGGATCCTGGGCCTGCATCTGGACCCCGACGCCAACAGCAACCTGCCGCGCGGCCAGACTGGCAATATTGAAGCCAGTGACTCAGCAGCTATTCTGGTCATACCGACCGATGAAGAACGCCAGATTGCCGAAGAAAGCCTGCACTTGCTGGACCGGACAAGCTGAAGCCCACAGGGAGTTGTCATGCACACCTTTTTTATCGCCCCGACCGGTTTTGGCGTCGGCCTGACGTCAATCAGTCTCGGCCTGATCCGCGCCTTGCAACGTACCGGCCTCAAGGTCCACTTTCTCAAACCGATTGCCCAGCCACACCCGGGTGATGCCGGGCCGGAACGTTCCAGCGAGCTTATCAGCCGCACCCTGGGGCTGACACCACCAGAACCACTGGCGCTGCAGCAGGTTGAACATCGCCTGGCCAATGGTGAACTCAGCGATGTGCTGGAAGATATCGTCAGTCGCTACCGGCAGGCGGCAGTAGATGCCGACATTGTCGTGGTCGAAGGCATGGTGCCGACACGCCAGGCCAGTTATGCAGCCCGCATCAATAATCATCTGGCGAGAACCCTGGATGCCGACATCATCCTGGTCAGCGCGCCGGATGATGACAGCATGGCTACTCTGGCCGACCGTATCGAGATTCACGCACAGACTTTTGGCGGCCCACAGGACCCTAAAGTACTCGGCGTTATCATCAACAAAGTGCATGACCTGGAGTTGGCCGAAGACCCGCCTACCGACCGTGATGCGCTCAAGCGCACATTGAAAGGATTTGCCGCTGCCCTCAAACAGGAATCCAAAGTACTGGATACCGAAGACTTTCGTCTGATCGGCTGCATCCCCTGGCAAGACGAGCTGAATGCACCGCGCACCCTGGATATCGCTGAATTATTGCAAGCACGCATCCTGCACCCAGGCCACATGCAAGAGCGCCGGGTAATGGAAATTGCCTTGTGTGCACGCACCGTCCCGTACATTGTTGAGCGACTTAAACCCGGTACGCTGGTGGTCACCCCGGGTGACCGCGATGACATTATTATTGCCAGCAGCCTTGCCGCCCTGTCCGGCACTCCGCTGGCTGGCCTGCTATTGACGGGCGGTATGGCTCCGGATGAACGGGTTGCCCGCCTATGCCAGCCAGCCCTGGATGGCGGTTTGCCGTTGATGGTGGCTGACAGCAACACCTTCAATACAGCCACCCGTCTCGACCGCATGAACCGGGAAATTCCGATTGATGACCAGGAGCGCGCCGAACGGGTTACCGATTATGTCGCCTCGCATATCGACCACGCCTGGCTAGAGCGCCGCTGCGGTACCAAGCCACGTGAGCTGCGCATGTCACCCCCGGCGTTTCGCTATGAATTGATGCAACGCGCGCAGCAGGCTCGCAAACGTATCGTGCTGCCGGAAGGTGACGAGCCTCGCACCGTGCAAGCTGCTGCCATCTGTCAGCGGCGGGGAATCGCCGACTGTATTTTATTGGCCAGCCGCGAATCCGTCGAAGCAGTCGCGCGCGCCCAGCACATCACCTTGCCTGATGGACTGCAGATCATTGACCCCGACAACGTTCGTGAAGCCTACGTCGACGCCATGGTCAAGCTGCGCCAGGGCCGCGGCCTGAATGCCCCTATGGCCCTGCAGCAACTGGAAGATAATGTCGTACTCGGTACCATGATGCTGGCCCTAGGCGAAGTTGATGGCCTGGTATCCGGTGCCGTTCATACTACCGCCAATACCATCCGCCCGGCCTTCCAACTGATCAAGACCGCACCCGGCTACAACCTGGTGTCCTCGATCTTTTTCATGCTGCTGCCGGATCAGGTGCTGGTCTATGGCGATTGTGCAGTCAATCCGGATCCGAATGCAGAAGAACTGGCAGAAATCGCCATCCAGAGCGCGCGCTCAGCCGAGTCCTTCGGCATCCCGCCTCGCGTGGCCATGATCAGTTACTCCACCGGCAGCTCAGGCACCGGCGTCGATGTGGAAAAAGTGCGTGAAGCGACGCGCCTGGCTCAGGAAAAGCGTCCTGACCTGCTGATCGATGGCCCCCTGCAATATGATGCTGCTGCCATTGCCAGCGTGGGTAAACAAAAAGCCCCGGACAGTCCGGTCGCCGGCCAGGCCACGGTATTTATTTTCCCTGACCTGAATACCGGCAATACCACCTACAAGGCGGTGCAGCGCAGTGCCAATGTGGTCAGTGTCGGCCCCATGCTGCAGGGCTTGCGCAAGCCGGTGAACGACCTATCACGCGGGGCATTGGTCGATGACATCGTTTACACTATCGCCCTGACTGCCATTCAGGCGGATGACCAGGCCAAGGATGCGGCAGGCTGACGCCACCGACGAGATCTGAGTGATGTTGTATTTTTTGCCGGCTTTCCTGCGCGGAGCTATCGCGGCCCTGCTGCTGGTGCTCAACACCCTGTTGAGCTTTTCCGTGCTGGTGCCCTTTGCACTGGCCAAACTATTGCCTGTTCCGTCATTACAGCGGG
>SKFV01000311.1 GCA_007117785.1 Pseudomonas sp. | reverse complement strand
TCGCACGATGCATTGACCTCACCGGCCCTGTCGGTGGAAACCACCACCGGTGAAACTCACCTGCGTCACCACGTGTCTCCGGACGGTTTCTATCGTGGTCGCCAGGTAGTCAACAAGGACAACGACGAATAAGTCTTGTCCCCGTCAATCCGTCTCGCGATTGATGTGATGGGCGGGGACTTCGGTCCCCGCTGCATCGTCCCCGCTATTGCCCGCAGTTTGGCGCACCTGTCCCGTTTGGAAGTCGTTCTGGTCGGTACTGACGTTGCCATACAAGCCGCTTTGGCTGAGTGTCCGCTACCCAGTGATCGCGTCAGCTTCCGTTATACCTCTGAAGTCATTCTCGCCGACGACCCTCCCGCCAGTGTGTTGCGCCGCAAGACCGACGCGTCTATGCGTGTGGCTATCGAGTTGGTGCGCGATGGTCAGGCGGCTGGCTGTCTCAGTGCCGGCAATACCGGTGCCCTGATGGTGTTGGCGCGCTCAATTCTGGGCACCTTGCCCGGCATTGAACGCCCGGCGTTCATGGCGGCCTTGCCCGTCGCTGGCAAGGCCTGCTATCTGCTTGACTTGGGTGCCAACGTCGACTGTACCGCAGACCAGTTGTTTTCCTTTGCGGTAATGGGCTCGGTAGCTGTCAGTGAGCTGACCGGCATTGCCGCACCACGGGTTGGCCTCCTGAATATAGGGACCGAGCTGCACAAGGGCAGTCAGCGGGTACGTGAAGTATCCGACCGGCTGCACAATTGTCCGCAGTTGAATTATGTGGGCTCGGTAGAAGGTGACGGCCTGTTCCGCGATCAGGCTGATGTGGTGGTCTGTGATGGCTTTGTCGGTAATGTGGTGCTCAAGGCCAGTGAAGGCCTGGCGGATTATCTGCAGCTTGAAATGCGTCGGGCGCTGGATCAGCAGCCACTGGTCCGCTGGCTGGCCCCCTTGCTGCGGCGCGTCATCGCGCCGGTGCGTGAGCGTCATGACCCGGCCCTGCATAATGGTGCCAGCCTGCTGGGCTTGCAGGGAGTGGTGGTCAAAAGCCATGGAGCGGCCGATGAGCGGGCCTTTGCCGCCGCGATCGAGCGTGCCTGGTTGGCCAGTCAGGCCGGTCTGCCTCAGCGCATTGCTGAACGCCTGGCCAGTTCCGGGCTGTGACCCCGGCAGGCTTCGGGGCTTCCAACAACGCAAAGGGCACTCAGGTTGCCCAGGATACAATCTAACAACGAGGACAGTGGCATGACGCAATCCCTTGCTTTCGTATTTCCGGGTCAGGGCTCCCAGGCGGTCGGTATGTTGGCCGCCCAGGCAGAGGAGCACGCAGTGGTCAAGCAAACCTTTGCCGAGGCCTCTGACGTGCTTGGCTATGATCTGTGGCAGCTCTGCCAGCAGGGTCCGGAAGCCGACCTCAATCGTACCGACCGAACCCAGCCAGCCATTCTGACGGCGTCAGTGGCGCTGTGGCGGTTGTGGTGCGCGCGCACAAGTGTACGTCCGGCTTTTGTTGCCGGTCACAGTCTGGGCGAGTACTCGGCGCTGGTCGCTGCCAGTGTCATCAGTTTCGCCGATGCCGTGCATCTGGTTGAACGTCGCGGTCAATTGATGCAGCAATCAGTACCGGAAGGTCAGGGCGGTATGGCTGCTATTCTGGGTCTTGACGATCAGCAGATTATTGATATCTGCGCTCAGGTTGCCGAAGGCGAGGTCGTCAGTGCGGTTAATTTCAACGCCCCGGGTCAGGTTGTGATTGCCGGTCAGGCGGCGGCAGTGCAGCGCGCGGTAGACGCCTGCAAGTCTGCGGGCGCCAAGCGGGCTATGCCTTTGCCGGTCAGCGTGCCCTCGCATTGTGCGTTGATGCGTCCGGCGGCCGACGAGTTGGCCAGGGACCTGGCGGTTCTGCAATGGCAGCAACCGAGCATGACGTTGGTCCAGAACGTCAGTGCTGCACCGGCAGAAAACCTGGACAGTCTGCGTCAGCAACTGGTTGAGCAGCTGTACAGTCCGGTACGCTGGGTGGAATCGGTGGCCTGGATCGCCGGACAAGGCGTGACCGACCTGATTGAGTGTGGCCCGGGCAAGGTGCTCAGTGGTCTGAATAAACGCTGCGCCAAGGGTGTTGGTACGCATAACATTGACAGCGTGGATGGCCTTGCCGCGGCGTTGGCAGCAGTTGAACAAGGAGCTTGATATGAGTTTGCAAGGAAAAATTGCGCTGGTCACTGGTGCCAGCCGGGGCATCGGGCAGGCTATCGCGCACGCATTGGCTGCTCAGGGCGCTACCGTTATTGGCACGGCGACCAGCGATAAGGGCGCCGCAGCCATTGGCGAAAAGCTGGCTGCTGCGGGTTACAGTGGAACCGGCTTGAAGCTGAATGTCTGCGACCCTGATTCGATTGCCAGCGTGCTGGACACTATCGCCAAGGAATACGGTGCACCGGCGATTCTTGTCAACAATGCAGGCATCACCCGGGATAATCTGTTGATGCGCATGAAGGACGAGGAGTGGGACG
>SKFV01000238.1 GCA_007117785.1 Pseudomonas sp. | reverse complement strand
GCTTCGTAAGCGCTTGCCTCACCCCTGGGGGCTCGTAGATGCCCACAGAAAAATGCTCCTGCATTTTCTGTGCTTCCGCCATCCCTGGCGGTCGCATGGCATCTAACGGTCCTGAACTGCGGGTGGCGTCAGCCGAGCGCGATAATCTTGTGCCGGCTTAACGAACACCTAAAAATTACTCCCGAGGGGGAGCAGTTTTAATCTGAGTCCCCCGCTTTGGGGTTTTTACCCAAAGCCCACTGATACAAACGGTTCTTTTTCTCGCCGGTCAGTTTGGCTGCCAGGGCTGCCGCCTGCTTGAGCGGCAGCTCTTCCAGCAGTATGTCCAAGGTTCGCAGCACCTCGGGCGAGAGGGCATCCTCGCTATCCGGCACGGGCGCGCCCTCTACCAGCAACACACATTCACCGCGTTGCTGATCACTATCCCCCCGTACCCATTCCAGCAGCTCGGCCACCGGTGCGCCCTTGATGGTTTCAAAGGTCTTGCTCAATTCACGGGCCAGAACCACCTGGCGGGTCGGTCCCAGCTCGGCGAGCATATCCTCCAGACAATCCAGCAAGCGATGCGGCGCTTCGTAGATCAGCCAGGTGCGTGGTTCGCTGGCCAGTGCCTGCAAACGGTCACGCCGGCCCTTGCTCTTGGCCGGCAGAAACCCCTCGAAAGCGAATCGGTCCGAGGGTAGGCCTGCCGCACTCAGGGCGGCAATCAGGGCACAGGGGCCAGCAATGGGGCTGACCGGCACCCCCGCCTCACGGGCCTGGCGCACCAGATGAAAGCCGGGATCGGAAATCAACGGCGTGCCAGCATCGGAAATCAGCGCGATGGATTCGCCTGCCAGCATGCGCTGGATCAACCGCTGACTCTTGTCGCGCTCATTATGGTCATGGCAGGCCGTGGTAGCGGTGCTAATGCCAAAGTGCTGCAACAGGCGCGCGCTGTGACGGGTGTCCTCGGCAGCAATCAGGTCAACATCGCGCAGGATGGCCAGCGCACGCGGGCTGATATCCTGCAGGTTGCCGATCGGCGTTGCCACCACAAAAAGGGTTCCACTGGCTGTCATCTGGCCGCTCTCAATAAAAAACTGTGATCTATTGTACATAAGCAGGCCAGTGGTGCGCGTCTGTATAGAGATTGACCGCCCCCTTGGTTACAATGCCAGTCCATTGATTCATGGTTTCGCCGGAAGCCCTGCCGTGTAAGGACAACACCGATGCGCCGCTCTTATTGTCTGCCGCTGGCCCTGATCAGCTTTGCCTTTGTGCTCAGCGCCTGTGCGCCGCGCCCCAGCCAACTGTCAGACCTGCCCCGTACGCCCGAAGCCAGTGTTGACCAGATTCTGCAGAATGCCGATCGCCGCCGCGGCGAGGAAGCCAATCTGCTGCGCTTGCACGCGGCTCAAGCGGCCATGAATGCTGGCCAGGCTGAGCGAGTGCAGCAGATCCTCAGCCAGGTACCGCAAAGTGAACTGCCGGTTGATCAGCAGATCCGCTTCAGCAGCCTTCAAGCTAAGAGCGCCCTGGCACTGGATCAAACGCGGGTTGCCCTGCAAGCTATTCGCCACCCCTCGATTCAGCAACTGGATAGCCAACCACTGGAAGAGCAGATAGCTGTTCACCAGCTGCGTGCCAATGTGTTGGAAGCCAGCGGCGACCACATCGCCGCTATTCGCGAGCGCATCTATGTGGATGCCCTGCTCAGCGGTAATGCCCAGCGCAACAATCGCCTGGCAATCTGGGAAAGCCTGCAAGCCATGGATAGCAGCGAGCTGCGCCAGGCCCATGAGCGTGCCGATGTTGAGCTGGCCGGATGGCTGGAGCTTATGCTGGCAAGCCGTGAAGCCGGTAGCCTGGATTTGCAAGTGCGACGCATCCAGCTCTGGCAGGAAAACAATCCGGCGCATCCGGCCAATCAGCCGCTGCCCGAGAGCATTCGACAACGCCTTGAGCTCTATGACGAACGACCACAGCATATTGCCTTGCTGCTGCCTTTTGAGGGCAGCCTGGCCGGGCCCGCGCAAGCCCTGCGTGACGGTTTTCTTTCTGCCCAGTACCAGGTGCAGGAGCAGGGGCTGCCGCAACCTCGTGTCAGCTTGTATGACAGCACCCAGTTTGCTGACCTCAACCAGTTTTACCGGCAAGCCAAGGCAGATGGCGTGCAATGGGTTATCGGTCCACTGGAGCGCGACAAGGTCACGCAACTGGCACGTATGAATCCATTGCCCCTGCCTACCCTGGCACTGAACTATACCGATGCGGATGTGAGCGGCCAGGAAGGACTTTTTCAGTTTGGTCTGGCGCCAGAAGATGAAGCGCGTTCTGCGGCATTGAATGCCTGGAGCCAGGGCTACCGCAGCATGGCCGTAATTCAATCCTCGCAGGGTGATTGGGCCGAACGGGCTTATCGGGCTTTCGATCAGGCCTGGCAGGAACTCGGCGGTCAATTGCTGGGGCGTGAAATGATCGATCAACCGACTGAGATGGCTGGTCAGATCGGTGGCTTGCTGAACATTCGCCAAAGCGAGCAGCGCGGCCAGCGTATCCAGCGCCTGCTGGGCAGCAACGTGGTCGTGCAGCCCGCGCCGCGGGCCGACCTGGACGCCCTTTTTGTCGCCATCACACCGCAACAAGGGCGTCAATTGAAGCCAATTCTGGCCTTCCAGTACGCCGCTGACATGCCCGTTCTGGCCACCTCGCATGTATTTCAGCCGGGTAGTGACCCGGCCGGCAATCTGGATCTGGACGGTATTCTTGTGGCTGAAACGCCCTGGCTGCTGAACCGTTCAGACGCCCTATATGGTCCGGTTACCAATAGTTGGCCGCAGGCCAGTGGCGCCATGGGACGTCTGTTTGCCATGGGCATCGATGCCCAGCGTGTATTTACCCTGCTACCTCAAATGCAGCAAAACGTCTCTACCCGGGTAGAGGGCGCCACCGGCACTCTCACCCTGCAAGCGGATGGCCGCATCAGCCGACTGGTTCCCTGGGGTGAAATACGCGACGGCCAATTGAGCGAACTGACGCCCATGCCATTGATGCCATGAAACTACCCACCCTGCGCCAGGAGCGCGGTAACCAGGCTGAACGTCAGGCGGAACAATTACTAATGCGTCACGGTATGCGCTGTCTGGCGCGCAACTTTCGTTGCAAACGCGGCGAGCTTGATCTGGTCATGCGTGACGGCGATACAGTAGTATTTGTCGAAGTCCGCAATCGTCGGTACAGCCAGTGGGGCAGTGCCGCCGAAAGCGTTGATTGGCGCAAACAGCAGAAACTTATTGCTGCTGCCCAGTTCTATATACTCAGTCATCCACATCTGGCTGACAGTCCCTGTCGCTTTGATGTTGTTGCCGCCGACGGCGATCCGGCGGATCCAGCCAATTATCAGTGGATCCGTGAAGCCTTTATCTGCCAGTGAGTCCCTGTTTATGGATATGCAACACCGTATCAAGCAACTGTTTACCGACAGCATTGAAACCAAAACCCGCGCCATGGACGAGCTAGGCCCGAGTATAGAACAGGCCAGCCAGCTCATGGTCAACAGCCTGCTCAACGAAGGCAAGATTCTTGCCTGTGGTAATGGCGGCTCCGCGGGTGATTCGCAACACTTTTCCTCGGAAATGCTCAACCGCTTCGAGCGTGAACGCCCCAGTCTTCCGGCTATCGCCTTGACTACCGACAGCTCCACACTGACCTCGATCGCCAATGATTACAGCTACGACGAAGTCTTCTCCAAACAGATTCGTGCGCTAGGTCAACCCGGGGACGTACTGCTGGCGATCTCGACCAGCGGTAACTCCGGCAACGTGCTTCAAGCGATCCAGGCTGCGCATGACCGTGACATGCTGGTGGTCGCCCTTACCGGTCGAGACGGCGGTGCCATGGCCTCCTTGCTGCTGCCCGAAGACGTCGAAATCCGGGTGCCGGCCCGCTCCACTGCGCGGATTCAGGAAGTCCATTTGCTCGCCATCCATTGCCTGTGTGACCTGATTGACCGTCAACTGTTCGGGAGTGAAGAATGAAAGCACTGGTTGCCGTACTGCTGAGTCTTGCCATGATCAGCGGCTGTAGCTCACTGGTGACCGCGACCCGCGACGGTCCGATTGAAGACAATCACGGCACCCGCACGCTGGGCAGCCGGGTTGACGACAACCTGATTCAGACCAAGGTACGGGTCAACGTCAACAAGGCACACCCCGATATGCAGCGTGAAGCGCGCATCCAGGTAACCAGCTTCAATGGTGTCGTACTGATTGCCGGCCAGGTACCGAGTGCGGACATGAAGCCACTGGCCGAACGCGCTGCGTCCAACGTGCAACGGGTCAAGGTGGTTCACAACGAACTCACTGTTGGCGAGCGCCTGTCCATTCTGGCACGCAACCAGGACACCCTGATC
Organism: Pseudomonas sp.; assembly: GCA_007117785.1. Lineage (GTDB taxonomy): Bacteria > Pseudomonadota > Gammaproteobacteria > Pseudomonadales > Pseudomonadaceae > Halopseudomonas. Next base: position 5,283 of record SKFV01000238.1, on the reverse strand, counting down.
ACCAGCAATGCCAAGGCGCGCCTGCTGGCTGACGGCAATATTCCCGGACGTCGCATCAAGGTGACCACTGAAGCCGGTATTGTCTATCTTCTGGGTCTTGTCACCCGGGCCGAAGCCGAACTGGCGGTTGGTGCAGTGAAGCAGGTAGGCGGGGTACAACGGATTGTGAAGCTGTTTGAATATATCGATTAGGACCATTGTTACAGGCGTGCAAGTGTGCGCCTGTAACAATGGCTTTACCCTTCAGACAGGGCGATCAGCGATCTTTCTCAGGTTGTCATAGATCTTGAACATGACAATCAGCAATTCACACCAGATCCTTACCCCGATGGCACCGCCAATCAATATGGCCAGGCCGCCAAAGAAGCTGGCTGCGAACATGGTACCAATGCCCGAAAACAGCACCGACAGTAACAGCAACCAATAGACCACGGTAATAATCTTCGGCGTCAGCATGTTTTCAAAAAAGAATACGTCCTTCATAACATCTCCTTGTTTACCACTCGAATAAAAGCGCTATCCGCGCGCACTCCAATCATTTGTCAGCCGAGCCAAGTGTCTCCCAACTGATCACGGTATTTCAATCAGACTACTTGACTACCTTCAACGCTGGCTTGCCGCCACTCGGTGGTGTTGGCGGGGTGTCATCGTCTGGCGACGGCGTAATGGGTTCCAACTCAAACACCATGCCCTGGCCATTCTCACGCGCATAGATGGCCATCACCGCGCCAATCGGAATCCAAACTTGCTGGGCTACGCCGCCGAAACGGCCGTCAAAACACAACTTGTCGTTATCCATTTCCAATGCGCGGATGGCACTGGGCGCGAGGTTGAGGACAATCTGGCTGTCCTCGACAAAACCTTCCGGAACGACAGTGCCCGGATAGGCCGCATTGACCAGTACGTAAGGCGTGCAGTCATTATCGAGAATCCACTCGTAGAGTGCGCGAAGCATGTAGGGACGGCTTGGGCTCATGTCGGCCATAGGGCAAACTCCTTGGCTGGGCTGGGCCCGCGCGCTGGCAACACCAGCGGCAGGTATATCCGAGGGGCGATGCTGTTACTGCATATCCTTTTCCTGCGCAGACAGGCTGGCAATAAAGCCCTCACGCTGGAAGATACGCTCCATATAATCGAGAAGCGGCTTGGCTGGCTTGGGCAGCTCAATGCCCAGCGCTGGCAAGCGCCAAAGAATGGGTGCAATACAGCAATCCACCAGGCTGAACTCTTCACTCATGAAATAGGGCATCTCATTGAACACCGGCGCAACACCCGTAAGGCTCTCGCGTAACTCCTTGCGTGCTTGGGTGGCTTGAGCAGCCGTGGTCGAGGAATTATTCAGCAGATCAAGCAAGCGACACCAATCGCGCTGCACACGATACATCAGCAACCGGGTATTGGCTCGTGCCACCGGATAGACCGGCAACAATGGCGGATGGGGGAAACGCTCATCGAGATACTCCATCATGATATTCGGTTCGTACAGCACCAGATCTCGATCAAGCAAGGTAGGTACGCTGTTGTAAGGATTGTTTTCAGCCAACTCCTGCGGAATCTCACCGGGTTGGACATTGATGACATCGACCGTTACGCCCTTCTCCGCAAGCACGATACGCACCCGGTGGCAATAGTGATCGGTTGGATCAGAGAAAAAAGCCATCGAAGAACGCTTGTTGGCGGTAACGCCCATAAAATCAATCCTCACTCTCAGCGATTACCCGGAAAACCAAGCTGACTTGGCAGCAAAGAGGCAATCAGCCCTTGCATGGAAAGAATCATTATACCCCAGAAACAAGCACGCGCCCCTAAAGGGGCGCGTGTTTTTACTGCCAATAACGCTCTGGATCAGTGGATGTCTTTCCAGTACTCACGCTTGAGCAGTACGGCAAAGACAAAGAAAAAGGCCAGATACAGCAGCACGTAGGTGCCGATGCGGTGGCGCTCCAACTTGATCGGATCCGCCGAGTAGGCCAGGAAGGCAGCCAGGTTGCGCACAGTAGTATCGAACTCTTCTGCAGTCTGGGTACCCGTACCCTCTTCCACATAAAGCACACCACACTGCTCTTCCATAACCACTTCGCCGGTCAGGGAGTCACGCTTGACATTACGGCCATCTTTCACCGGAACCTGGGCGCAGCCCTTCAACTGACGACCCTGCAGCTCCTGGAGCACATTCGGCATACCGACGTTGCCGTATACCAGGTTATTGGCGCCCAGCGGACGCGACAGGTCTTCGTAGAAGCTTTTCATATAGGTATACACCCAGTCCGAACCGCGAACGCGCGACACCATGGTCAGATCAGGTGCCGGAGCGCCCAACCAGGTGGCGGCATCCTGGCGACGCATACCAATCTTCATATGATCACCGATCAGCGTGCCTTCAGTAAGGATGAGGTTTTCGACCATCAACTCCTCCGGGATGCCAAGATCATTGGCAACGCGTTGATAGCGTTGATGCTCCGCAGAGTGACAACCCATGCAGTAGTTGACGAAGGTGCGCGCACCATCTTGCAGCGCAGCCTTGTCACGCAGGTCAATATTGGGACGCTCCAGCGGGATGCCCGCTGGCGCAGCGAGCGCCAGACCAGGCAGCAGAGCGAATACCAGTGCAATCAGATATTTTTTCATTAGCCAGTGACCCTCTCCGGAACAGGTTTAGTCTTCTCCATCCGCGTATAGAACGGCATCAGGATAAAGAAGGCGAAGTAGATAAAGGTGCAAACCTGCGACAGCAACGTGCGTGGGCCTGTGGCCGGAATAGCGCCGAGGATCCCCAGGATGACAAAGGAGATGCAGAACAGCAACAGAGCAACCTTGCTCATCCAACCCTTGTAACGGATCGAACGAACCGGACTGCGGTCGAGCCACGGCAGTACGAACAGGATGGCAATGGCTGCACCCATGGCGAGTACACCCGGGAACGACGAGCCAGCAACTGACGGAATCGCCCGCAGAATCGCGTAGAAGGGCGTGAAGTACCAGACCGGTGCAATATGGTCAGGCGTGACCAATGGGTTGGCCGGCTCGAAGTTCGGATGCTCAAGGAAGAAGCCACCCATCTCCGGGAAGAAGAATACGATGGTCATGAACACGAACAGGAACACCACTACGCCCACCAGGTCTTTCACCGTGTAGTAAGGGTGAAAAGCGATGCCGTCCAGCGGCTTGCCGTTCTCGTCCTTCAGCTTCTTGATGTCGATACCGTCAGGATTGTTGGAACCCACCTCATGCAAGGCAATGATGTGCAACAGAATCAGACCGAGCAATACAATTGGCAGAGCAACCACGTGCAGGGCAAAGAAGCGGTTCAGGGTAATCCCGGAAATCAGATAGTCACCACGCACCCACTGGGCCAGATCGGGACCAATGAACGGAATGGCACCGAACAGCGAAATGATCACCTGCGCCCCCCAGTAGGACATCTGCCCCCAAGGCAGCAGGTAGCCCATAAAGGCTTCAGCCATCAGGATCAGGTAAATCAGCATGCCGAACAGCCATACCAGCTCACGCGGCTTCTGATAAGAGCCATAGAGCATTGCACGCAGCATGTGCAGGTAAACTACGACAAAGAACATCGAGGCACCCGTGGAGTGCAGGTAGCGCAACAACCAGCCATATTCAACATCGCGCATGATGTATTCGATCGATCTGAATGCACCTTCAGCGGACGGCTCATAGCTCATGGTCAACCAGATACCGGTAACCAACTGGTTAACTAGTACCAGCAAGGCCAGCGAGCCAAAAAAGTAGAAAAAGTTGAAGTTCTTCGGTGCATAGTATTTGGTCAAGTGATCTTCGATCACTTTGGAAACGCCCATGCGCTCGTTAACCCAATTACTCAATTTACTCATCAGGCGTTCTCCTCATCCAGGCCGACCACGATGACTTCATCGGTCTCATAGGAATGCGGCGGAACCGGCAGGTTCAGCGGGGCGGGCTGCCCGCGCCAGACACGACCGGACATATCATAGTGGGAACCGTGACAGGGGCAGAAATAGCCACCCTTCCAGTCAGCGCCCATATCAGCAGAGCCTACCGTGGGCCGGAACAACGGCGAGCAACCCAGGTGGGTGCACAGGCCGACGACCACCAGAATCTCCGGCTTGATCGATCGAGTCCGTGGATCAATATAATCCGGGCTGTCACAGGAATTCGATTGTGGGTCAGCCAGAATCGCCTCGTTCTCAGCCAGAATCTCCAGCGCCTCAGCACTGCGACGCGTGACAAAAATCGGCTGACCGCGCCACTCGGCAACGATTTGCTGACCTTCGTCCAGCTTGCTGATATTTACACTCACCGGCGCACCCGCTGCCCTGGCCCGGGCGCTGGGGAACCATGAACCCACAAAGGGAACAGCCGCCCCAACAGCTCCGGCAGCACCCACCACAGAGGTGGCGGCTACCAGGAAGCGACGCCGGCCATTATTCACGCCGTCATTATTCATCCAGTCGTCTCCCATCAGCTAATCAACCCCTTTGCGGGGCCTTATAAAGTTTTCACCAGCATGCACAAAATGAATCAGATGGTAATGAAAAAGCCCTTTGTTGACAAGGCGATAGTGCATGCAGTAACGATTGAGCAAAAAAAACGCCCGGCCCCGTATACGGGTTGCCGGGCGTCTTCTCGATACGCCGAAGCTTAACGCTTGGAGTATTGCGGACGCTTACGCGCTTTACGCAGACCGACTTTCTTACGCTCGACTTCACGCGCATCACGCGTTACGTAACCAGCCTTACGCAGCTCGCCACGCAGTGTCTCGTCATAGTCCATCAGTGCACGGGTAATACCGTGACGGATAGCACCGGCCTGACCGGTAGTACCACCACCGCGTACAGTAACGAAGACATCAAATTTTTCAGTACTTTGAGTCAGTTCCAGCGGCTGGCGAACGACCATGCGCGCTGTTTCACGACCAAAGAAATTCTCGAGAGTACGATTGTTCACCGAGATATTGCCGTTGCCGGGACGCAGGAACACCCGAGCGGTAGCTGTTTTACGACGGCCAGTACCGTAGTTTTGCGACGCCATGAGTAGCTCCTGTTAGACCTTAAGTTCTTGGGGTTGCTGGGCAGCATGAGGATGCGCAGCGCCTTTGTACACTTTCAGCTTGCGGTACATGGCACGACCCAAGGGATTCTTGGGCAGCATACCCTTGACGGCAGACTCGATGACTCGCTCGGGTGCACGCTGGATCAGCTTCTCGAAGTTGATCGACTTGATACCGCCCGGAAAACCGGAGTGGCTGTAGTAAATCTTGTCTTGAGCCTTCTTGCCGGTCACATG
>SKFV01000376.1 GCA_007117785.1 Pseudomonas sp. | reverse complement strand
GAGAATGCCGGAACTCTGGTTGCCGCTAAGCTGCAGGCGCCCCTGATGCAGGTGCGCGCGGGCATATTCGTCGCGTTTGCCTTGCTTGTCCCAGCTAAAGCCGGCAGGCATGGGTAGCGCCGTGGGCAGGTGGTCGGTGGCTCCCAGTCGGCATAGCAACCAGGGTTTGACCAGCAGCAAGAAGGTTACCAGCACGGCAGCCGGGTTGCCGGGCAAGCCGAGCACCGGGGTGCCACTAATCTGGCCCAGAGTAAAGGGCTTGCCGGGCTTGATGGCCAGCTTCCACAAGGTCAATTGACCATTTTCGCGCAGTATCTGCCCCAGGTAGTCGGCCTCGCCAACGGATACGCCACCGGAGCTGATAATGACATCACAGCGTTTGCCCAGGTGTTCCAGTTGTGTGCGGATCAGCTCGGGATTATCAGCCAGAATACCCCCGTCGATCACCTCCTGACCGAGCTGCGCCAGCAGGCCAAAGAGGGTGAAGCGATTGCTGTTGTAAATTTTACCGGGTGCCAGGGGCACCCCTGGCTCCAGCAGTTCATCGCCGGTGGAGACTACCGCTATACGCAAGGGTTGGGCGACGCTGAGCGTATTGATTCCGCAACTGGCAATAACGCCCAGATCCTGAGGCAACAAGCGGCGACCGGCGGCAAACAGGGTCTGACCCTGCTGCAGGTCCTGGCCTTGTGGCCGCACGTTCTGGCCGCTGCTTACGGCCTGCAAAAAATGCGCATTTCCCTGGGCATCAATCTCGACATTTTCCTGCATTTCCACCGCATCGGCGCCAGCGGGTATGGGCGCACCGGTAAAAATGCGCGCGCAGGTTCCGGGACGCAGCGGAGCGGGTGACAGGCCGGCGGTAATCCGCTGTGCAATGGGCAGTGTCGATCTTGTTGCCATGTCCGCGGAGCGAAGGGCATAGCCATCCATAGCGCTATTATCCCAGGGTGGAACGTCAACTGCGGTAAGCACGGGGCTGGCCAACACGTGCCCCAGCGCCTCTTGGACCGGCAGTTGCATACTGGGACGGGCAGCCTGCAGGCTGGCGTGGTTGAGCACCTGATTCAGTGCTTCGGTAACCGGCGTCAATATCATCCCCGCGTCTCGCAGACAGGAGCCGCTGCCAGATGCTGAACGAAGTTGCACGGCTGGGTTCGGCTGTCCAGCTGTTCAGCCAGAATACCTTCCCAGGCGGTACGGCAGGCGCCGGTGGACCCTGGCATGCAGACGATCAGAGTGCGATTGGCCAACCCGGCCAGGGCGCGTGATTGCAGGGTAGAGGTGCCGATTTCCTGCCAGGACAGGTGGCGGAAAAGCTCGCCAAAACCATCCACGGTTTTGTCCAGCAAGGGGGTTATGGCTTCCGGCGTGCTGTCGCGGCCGGTAAAACCCGTACCCCCGGTAACCAGGATGGCTTGCACTGCCGGGTCGGCAATCCAGGCCGAGACGCAGGCGCGAATCAGGTAGATATCATCGGGTAGCAGTTGACGATCTTGCAGGTGATGACCGGCCTTGGTTGCACTATCGACCAGAAACTGGCCTGAGGTATCGCTGTCCAGGTTACGGGTGTCACTGACAGTCAGTACCGCCAACTGAAGCGGAATGAATTCACTGGCAGAATGAGCCATGCCGAGGCATCCTTGTGGGTTGTTGAGTATCACCTATTTATACCATAGCAGAGGCCTGGGCGGAGGGTCATGATGGCTTTGCAATGCAGCTTTCAACCCGATGGACTGATCCTTGCCGGTGGTCGCGGGCAGCGTCTGGGCGGGCGTGACAAAGGTCTTGTGAACTGGCAAGGGCAGCCCGTGGCAGCCCATTTGAGCGCTTTGGTGCGGCCGCTGGTGGGTGAGTTATTGATCAGTTGTAATCGTAATCAGGCCAGCTATCAGCGTTGGGCAGATCGTGTGCTGGCAGATGCCGAAGCGGATTTCCCCGGGCCTTTGGCTGGAATGCTGGCGGGCCTGCAAGCCTGTCGGAGCAGTCATTTGTTGATTATTCCCTGTGATCTGCCTCAGCTGGATGAATCCCTGCTTGAAGCGTTGTTGGCTCTGGCTGCTGAACAGCCAGAGCGAGCCGTATTGGTGCGAACGGGAGACCAGTGGCAGCCGTTGCTGGTGGTATTGCCGCAGGCCTTGTTGCCGGCACTACAAACAGCCTGGGCGGCAGGTGAGCGCAGCCCACGCTATTGGTTGGCCAGCCAGCAGCCCGCTTTTCTTGATTTGGCCAGCGATGATGCGCGCCTGTTCAACGCCAATTTGCCGGAACACTGGGGCGGCTTATGACTGCCCGCTATGACACAAATTTACACCGCGCTCTCTTGTGAAAATCATTCGATTCGGTAAAATGCCCGACCACAACGGAGCGTAGCGCAGCCTGGTAGCGCGTCTCGTTCGGGACGAGAAGGTCGCTGGTTCGATTCCAGTCGCTCCGACCAATTCCCGTCTTTTCAACTGTTCATAACGGTTGTTGAAGCATCCAGCAAAGCCCGCCCTGTGCGGGCTTTGCTGTTTCTGCTTGCTG
>SKFV01000166.1 GCA_007117785.1 Pseudomonas sp. | reverse complement strand
TTACGCCGTCACGGCTATGCTCGATCTGGCCCTGCACGAGAGCCAGGGCCCGATTACGCTGGCTGATATTTCCCAGCGTCAGGGTGTGTCCATCTCTTACCTGGAGCAACTCTTCGCCAAATTGCGGCGTAACCATTTGGTTGAAAGCGTTCGCGGGCCAGGCGGCGGGTACCGGTTGTCCGGTGGGGCTGCCAGTATCAGCGTGGCGCAAATTGTCGAGGCGGTTAACGACTCGATGGACGCGACTCGCTGCCGCGGCAAGGGTGACTGCCAGAACGGTGATGTGTGTCTGACTCACCATCTGTGGTCGGACTTGAGTGACCGTTTGCGCCAGTTTCTGGATGACATCAGCCTGGCTGAACTGGTTTCCCGCGCAGAGATCCGCCGTGTCAGTGAGCGCCAGGACGCGCTTGGTTGCAATCGAACGGCAGCCGCTCCGCCGCTGGAACGCATAATCTGAGATAATGTGCGGCTGATGACGAGAGTTGCAGCCAGCATGCCTTTCAAAGTGGCCGTCAGAGCCACGCCACGGCAGCCAAGGCTGCCAGCCTGATATGAAGTAGTGGTACTGCCTTCGGGAGTGCCGCGCAATTGAGGTGATACCGTGACTGATCAAGTCGAAAGCCTTATTCGCAAGGACTACGCGGCCGGGTTCCATTCCGCTATTGAATCGGACACCCTGCCACCGGGTCTGAATGAAGACGTGGTGCGTTTTATTTCTGCCAAGAAGGAAGAGCCCGAGTGGATGCTCGAGTGGCGCCTGAAAGCCTTCCGTGCCTGGCAGGAAATGACTGAGCCGACCTGGGCCCATGTGCATTACCCGGAGATTGATTTCCAGGCGGTGTCTTACTATTCCGCACCCAAAAGCATGGCGGACAAGCCGCAAAGCCTGGATGAAGTTGATCCGGAGTTGTTGGCGACCTATGAAAAACTGGGTATTCCGCTGCATGAGCAGGAAATGCTTGCTGGGGTTGCTGTCGATGCAGTGTTTGATTCGGTCTCGGTTGTCACCACCTTCCGCAAGAAATTGCACGAAGCCGGCGTGATCTTCTGTCCGATCAGTGAAGCGATTAAGGATTACCCGGAGCTGGTGAAACAATATCTGGGCAGTGTGGTACCGCAAAAGGACAACTACTACGCCGCGCTCAACTCGGCCGTGTTTTCCGATGGTTCGTTCGTCTATATCCCCAAAGGCGTGCGCTGCCCGATGGAGCTGTCGACCTATTTCCGCATCAACGAAATGAACACTGGGCAATTCGAACGTACCCTGATCATTGCCGAAGAGGGTAGCCACGTCAGTTACCTGGAAGGCTGCACCGCGCCGATGCGCGATGAGAATCAGTTGCACGCGGCGGTGGTGGAACTGGTTGCGCTGGATAACGCCAATATCAAGTATTCCACGGTGCAGAACTGGTATCCGGGTAATGCTGAAGGCAAGGGCGGTATCTACAACTTTGTGACCAAGCGCGGCATTTGCCATACCAACGCGAAGATTTCCTGGACCCAGGTTGAAACCGGTTCAGCGGTCACCTGGAAGTACCCCAGCTGCATCCTCAAAGGGGATAACAGTGTGGGTGAGTTCTATTCCGTCGCGCTAACCAATAATTTTCAGCAGGCTGACACCGGAACCAAGATGACTCATCTGGGCAAGAACACGCGCTCAACCATCATCGCCAAGGGCATTTCTGCCGGGAAAAGCAACAGCTCCTACCGGGGGCTGGTGCGTATTAACCCGGGTGCGGAAGGCGCGCGCAACTTTACCCAGTGCGATTCACTGTTGATCGGTGACCAGTGCGGGGCGCATACCTTCCCTTATATCGAAAGCAGGAACCCGAGCGCCGTCGTAGAGCACGAGGCGACCACCTCCAAGGTCAGTGATGACCAGCTGTTCCTGTGCCAGCAACGCGGGCTGGACGCTGAAAAGGCGATCTCGATGATCGTCAACGGTTTCTGCCGTGAGGTGTTCAAGGAACTGCCGATGGAGTTTGCGGTGGAAGCCGGCAAATTGCTCGAAGTCAGTCTGGAAGGCTCGGTGGGTTGAACTACCGGCCTTGCAGATCTACGACCAATACAGAATTCAGGTAAAAAGATGCTTAATATCAAAGGCTTGTTCGCCAACGTTGAAGAGAAAGAGATCATCAAGGGCTTGGATCTGGAGATCAAGCCGGGTGAAGTGCATGCGATCATGGGGCCCAATGGCGCCGGTAAAAGCACCCTGGGTAACGTGCTGGCTGCACGCCCGGGTTATGAGGCTTCGGCCGGGTCTATCCAGTTCAAGGGTAAAGACCTGTTGGAGATGGATACCGAAGAGCGTGCCCGCGAAGGTCTGTTTCTGGCCTTTCAATACCCGGTAGAGATTCCCGGTGTCAGCAATATGGAGTTTCTCAAGGCCTCGGTAGACGCCAAGCGCAAGCACCATGGCCAGCCGGAGCTGTCTGCGGTCGAGTTCATGAAACTGGCGCGCGAAACCAGCAAGAAAGTGGATCTGGATGCGGCCTTTCTCAAGCGTGGCGTCAACGAAGGCTTTTC
>SKFV01000104.1 GCA_007117785.1 Pseudomonas sp. | reverse complement strand
TCTCTGCCGCCTTGGCCAGCAGGTTATGAAAGCGCTTATCCGATTCTTTCAGCGCTTTCGGTAACTGCCTGGCGGTCATTTTCATTCATGGCGCTCTCTGCCGCCTTGGCCAGCAGGTTATGAAAGCGCTTATCCGATTCTTTCAGCGCTTCTTCGTCGAGTACTTCAGTGAGCAACAGGGTCGTTTGCTTACTCAGCTCGTGACCCATGCTCAAGGTGGCTTCGACAATAGCCAGGTTGCGGTACATGGCATCGCTTTGCTGTTTGGTCAGGTGCAGCACACTGAAGATGGCCAGGAACAAACCCACCAACGCGACCGTGAGCAGGGCGCTCAGGCTGAAAAAAAGCTGATTGCGCAGTCTCATAGATTGAACTGCTTGCGCTTGCGATACAGGGTTGAGGCATCAATGCCCAGGGTTTTTGCTGCTTGTTCCAGTGTGCTGCTATTAGCCAATACTGCAGCGATATGTGATTTTTCCAGTTCTTCCAGGCTGAGATCGGCACCTACCCGTGGGGCCGAGTCAGCATCTATTTCACCCAACCCGAGCTGTTTGGCGTCAATGGTGTCGGCTGAACAGATGATGCTGGCGCGCTCAATGACATTGCGCAGTTCGCGAATATTGCCCGGCCATTGATATTCCTGCAGGGCAGCCAATGCCGTGTCAGTGAACGACTTCGCCGGGCGGGCATACTCTTTTACAAACCGGGCCAGAAAGCGTTCAGCCAGAGTGACTATATCGTCTCGACGTTCACGCAAGGGGGGGAGGGTCAGTGTGATCACATTCAGGCGGTAGAGCAGGTCTTCGCGAAACTTGCCTTGTTCTACCATGGCATCGAGATCAAGGTTGGTGGCTGCCAGAATTCGCACGTCGGCCTTGCGGGTTACCGGGTCACCCACGCGTTCGTATTCCTTGTCCTGAATAAAACGAAGGAGTTTTGGCTGCAGGGCAAGCGGAAAATCCCCAATTTCGTCCAGAAACAGCGTACCGCCATCCGCTTGATTGACACGCCCCAGGGTGCTCTCGCTGGCCCCGGTAAACGCCCCTTTGCTATGGCCAAACAGCTCACTTTCCATCAGTTCGGCTGTCAGCGAGGGGCCGTTGATCGTCACTGCCTGGTTCTTTGCACGCTTGCTCCAGCCATGAATGGCCCGGGCCAGCTCGCCCTTGCCGGTACCAGATTCGCCAAGAATCAGAATGTTGGCGTCAGTTGCGGCAACCTGGCGGGCTGTTTCCAGTACCGTCATCATCGCCGGGCTATGCGAGTGCAGATCCTTATTCGGTTTTTGTACTTCTTCTTCCAGAGCTTCCAGCCGGGCAGAGAGCCGTGTTACTTCCAGTTGTTTGGCGGCGGACATGCGCAACTGGTCAGGTCCGCAAGGTTTGACCAGATAATCGGCTGCCCCAGCTTGCATGGCATCGACAGCAGTATCCACTGCAGAATGCGCCGTCACGATCACTACACGCATCCAGGGTGCCTGAACGCGAAATTGCGCGAGCACATCCAGGCCGTTATCGTCGCCCAGACGTAAATCGAGAAAACACAGGTCAAACACTTGTTGTTTGGTCAACGCCAGGGCTTGAGCGGCACTGCCAGCAGTGGAGACCTGATAGCCATCATCTTCGAGGCAGTAACGAAAGGTGCGTAAAATGGCCGCTTCATCATCGACCAGGAGAATACGCCCATCCCTGCTAGTGGCTTCATCCATGTTGTTGGCTCCGCGCAAATGAGTCTTGGAATTACTCGTTGATCCATCCTACATCGTGCAAGTTGCACGGTGAAATACTGGCAATCTTGCATGATGCACATTGCCAGTCCATTGCTTTGTTTATAAGTTATTGTTTTTAATGGTTTTAGCTTTGATCGCCAGTTGGCATGGCACTTGCGGTAGTACAAGTGCAAGCTTTCGGACCCCATAGCTGAACAAAGGTTCGGGTTAAATCAAAGTGCTGATGGATGTTTCGCAGCCAGATAAGGAGAACAACCATGCTTAGCTGGGCACTCACATTCTTGATTATCGCCATTATTGCCGGTGTTCTCGGGTTTGGTGGTATAGCAGGTACCGCAACCGGGATTGCGAAAATTCTCTTCCTGGTTTTCCTGGTGCTCTTTGTCGTTTCGTTGCTGGTTGGTCGTCGACCCCCGGTCTGACATCAAACAGGCTCACAAAGGAGAGTGAATATGGGTACCAATCAATTGGTTGGCGTGGTTCTACTGGTCATTGGAGTCATTCTGCTCTATTTCGGCTGGCAGTCCTCGCAATCACTTGGCGACCAGGTTTCCGAAGCAGTTACTGGTCGTTTCACCGATGGAACCATGTGGTTCATCATCGGCGGCGCCGCCGCAGTTGTGGCTGGAGGTTTTCTGGCCTTGATTCGCAAATAGGTGCCATGGAGCTGCTGCTCCAACAACTGCAGACGTCGCACACTACCCGGGCTGGTCCCGGGTAGTGTGCGTCTGGGGGTTGAAAACTCGACCTGCGCTCTGGCCTCGGACAAGCTAAGGGTTTTGATTTGGCAGGATTTATTGCCACGAGTGGGTGATGGTGATGTATTTTTGTCCGGCTGCGCTTACTGTGCGACCAGGTGGCCGGCGCTGAGGGGACTCAGCCAGCTACTGATTTACCATGAGCAGTAGCTATCGGTCTGGGATGTCATAGTCTATGCCTATCGATATCTGTTGGCTTATCAGGCGGGCGGTCGTCTGAAGGGCTGGCTGACCAGTGGCTAGTAAAAAGGCTTGCAAAACTGACAGATAATGATAATACTTATCATTAAGTTCTTTGCTATGCCGAGGTGCCTATGTATGTTTGCCTGTGTCACGGTGTGACAGACCGCGATATCCGCCGTGCCGCGGAAGAGGGGTGCCGTTCGGTGCGCCAGCTGGGCGAGGAACTGGGTGTGGGTCAGCAATGCGGCCGCTGCGCCAGTACTGCCCGGGCCATTCTGCGCGAAACCCACAACAATGATTTCATGGCTCTGGCTACCGCGCTGGCACAGCCGGCCTGAGTAATTGATGATCCGTAACATGACTATTCCTGCACAAAAACGCTATCCTGTGGGCTGAATACGCCCAACCGGAGGTAGCGCGCATGAAAGGTGACAAGAAAGTCATTCAGTATCTCAACAAGGTACTCGGTAACGAGCTGACCGCCATCAATCAGTATTTCCTGCATTCGCGCATGTACAAGGACTGGGGTATCAAGGCGCTGGCAGACAAGGAATACGAAGAATCCATTGATGAAATGAAGCACGCCGATCAGTTGATCGAACGTATTCTGTTTCTGGAAGGTTTGCCCAATCTGCAGGACCTCAACAAGCTGCTGATTGGCGAGCATGTGCAGGAAATGATCGAGTGTGATCTTAAGCTGGAATACCTGGCACACAAGGACCTCAAGGACGCTATCCTGCATTGTGAAGAGGTCAAGGATTTCACCAGTCGTGAACTCTTCCGCAGCATTCTCGACAGCGAAGAGGAGCACATTGACTGGCTGGAAACCCAGCTGGAAATGATCAAGCAGATGGGCTTGCAGAACTATATTCAGTTGCAATCGTCGTCAGCCAGCTGAGAACGCTCCGACTGCAGCATGGCCCACTGTTAACCCGCTACATGGGCTATGCCAGCCAGGTTCAGAGATAAATCCCGATCAGCATGCCGAAGATGCCAAACACGCGCTTGCGCCATGTTCGGTCTTGCCATTCTTCCAGACTGTAGTGGCGTGCATCGGCCAGGTCTTCCTCGATCAGTTCTCGGATGACAACGGCAAATGCCTCGTCATAGAAGGTCAGGTTGGCTTCACTGTTGATACGAAATGAGCGGTTATCCAGATTGGCTGAGCCGATGCTGGCCCAGGCATCATCGATGCTCATCAGCTTGGAGTGATACATCGAGGGCTGGTATTTATAGAGCTCTACTCCTGCGTCAAGCATCGGCCCCCAGCGATTGACCGACGCATGCCGCAAGTAGCCCTGATCAATACTGTCACCCGGCACCATGATGCGAACGGTCACGCCGCGCTCGGCGGCGTCGCGCAGGGCATCGATAAATCCCTGATCCGGATAGAAGTAGGCGGTACTGGCGGTTACCTGATGTTCAGCCGCAGCCAACGCGTGCAGGAACATCATGCGTACGCGATGACGACCCTCACGTGGCGCACTGTCAATGACCTGGGCACGTATCTCGCCAGTGGGTTCCAGTTCGGGAAACCAGGCATCACCAGCCAGCAGTTCGCCGCGTGCGTCCAGCCAGGTTTCCATAAAGGCGGCCTGCAGGCTGGCAACGACCGGTCCGGTTACCCGGAAGTGGTTATCACGGTAGGCATCGCCGTCGTCGTCAGGTAGCCAGTTGTCGGCAATATTGGCGCCGCCGATAAAGCCGGTGGTGCCGTCAACAATCAATAGCTTGCGGTGCGTGCGGTGATTGAAGCGGGAGAAGTCGTACCAGGAAGGCTGACGCCAGCGAATGACATCAACACCGGCTTCATTGAGACGCTCGAACTTTTCGCCGGAAGCCGGTACCGAGCCAATATAATCAGGCAGGGCGCGTACCTTGACCCCGCGCTCGGCGGCTGCCACCAGGGCATCGGTCATGGCGCCAGCGGCTTCCTCCCCCCAGAACTCATAGGTTTCCAGGCTCACTGAGCGTTCAGCAGATTCGATAGCGGCAATCTTGGCTGCGTAGATATCGGGGCCGTTGCGCAATACCTCGACCTGATTGCCCTCCAGCACGGGGCTGCCGAGTAATGCACTGGCAGAGCGAACAAACGCAGGGTCACTGACGCCATGTTCAATCTGGATAGGTTCAATAACCCGCTTGGGTTTCGGCATGGCGTTGAAGAACACCACATTGAGCAGCAGAATGATTCCGGCCAGAGCGGCCAACCCGATGACACTCTTGCGCCAGTTCAACCTCATGCAACCACCTTAATTCCTGTATGGCGTTGCAGTCTAGCGTGATTCTGTGGCCAGGCCAAAACAGGCCTGGCTCACGGGTCAGTCTCTGGCAATCAGATTCCCGGCATGCAACCCGCACTCTTTCTGCGTGGCTTCTTCCCACCACCAGCGGCCTTCCCGTTCATGCTGGTTGGGTAGGGTGGGGCGGGTGCAGGGTTCGCAGCCGATACTGGCAAAACCGCGTTCGTGCAGTTTGTTATAGGGTACTTCGAGCATGCGGATGTAAGTCCACACTTCTTCACTACTGTAATTGGCCAGCGGGTTGAATTTGACCAGCGGGTTGCTCTCACTGCCAAAGGCCAGGTCCTGTTCTATCACTGGCACGTGGCTGCGCGTACCCGGGCTCTGGTCGCGTCGCTGGCCAGTAATCCAGGCATCCACGCCGGCCAGTTTGCGCCGCAGTGGTTCGATCTTGCGGATGCCGCAGCACTCACCGTGACCACTCTGATAAAAGTCGAACAGACCTTTTTCGCTGACGTATTCCTGAAGAGCTTGGTGATCGGGTGAGAGTACTTCTAGTTTGATCCCGTAATGATCGCGGACTTGTTGTAGGAATTGGTAGGTTTCCGGGTGTAAGCGACCGGTATCAAGGGTAAATACCTTGATATCCTTGTTCAGCTTCCAGGCCATATCGAGAACAACAATATCGTCAGCACCACTGAATGACAGCCAGAGATCATCGAAATGCTCGAGTGCCAGACCGAGTATGTCCTGCGGGGTGGCCTTGGCATACTGCTCGGCGAGGGCTTGCGGATCGAATTGCGTAGTCATGCGGATCTCCATCAGGCCGGATTACGGGAATCAGGCGTGCTGCGTTAAGGGAGAAAGTCTAGCAAAGGCGACTTAGTGCATCTGCTTTTATTTAGTTATATTTTTATGCCTTTTGGTTTGGGCGATTATTGATCATCAGTATGATGTGTGAACAATCCTGCTGATTCAGTCTTGTTCTGACCCTTTCTCTTTTATCATCCTTGACTATCATGCCGGAGTGTCTCCGGTATTTGTTCTGTCGGGAGAAGAGACATATGAGTGGTCAGTTTGCGGGCAAGGTAGTGTTGGTGACCGGTGGAGCGGCCGGGATTGGCAAGGCAACGGTTGAAGCCTTTGCCCGTGAAGGCGCTACCCTGGTGGTCTCGGACGTCAATACCGAAGACGGCCAGGCAGTTGCCGATGCGGTGGTAGCCCAGGGCGGTCAGGCCATCTTTATTGCCTGTAATGTCGCCAAGGGCAGCGACGTCGAAGCCATGATGACGCAGATCAGGGACACCTATGGCCGGCTGGATTGTGCCTTCAATAACGCCGGTATCGAGATCGAGCAGCACAAGCTGGCCGATGGCAAGGAAGAGGTGTTTGACAGCATCATGGATGTCAACGTCAAGGGCGTCTGGCAGTGCATGCGTTATCAGATTCCGTTGATGCTTGATCAGGGCGGTGGGGCTATCGTCAACACCGCCTCAGTGGCAGCACTGGGTGCAGCACCGAAAATGAGTATTTATGCGGCCAGCAAACATGCGGTGCTGGGCCTGACCCGATCGGCAGCGGTTGAGTACGGCAAGAAGAACATTCGCATCAATGCTGTTTGTCCAGCGGTGATTGACACGGAAATGTTCCGCCGTGCTGCGGCCATTGACCCACGCAAGGCTGATTTCGCTGCGGCTATGCACCCGGTTGGGCGCATTGGCCAGGCTGACGAGATCGCCGCTGCGGTGCTGTACCTGTGCTCAGACGGTGCTGCCTTCACAACCGGGATTGCCTTGCCGGTCGACGGTGGCGCAACCTGTATATGAAGCTATTGCTGGGGCCGTGTTTCAGTCGCGGCCTTCCAGCATGTGCCGTTTCAGCAGCACGTATACCGAGCCCGTGCCGCCATGACGCGGCAGGCAGGAACTGAAAGCCAGCACCTTGGCGTGCTGGCGTAACCAGGTATTGACGTGACTTTTCAGGATCGGCTTGCGGCCATCCTTGCGCATGGCCTTGCCATGGGTAACCCGCACGCAGCGCACTTCCAGTTGCGTCGCTTCGGCCAGAAAGTCCCACAGCAGGGTACGTGCTTTCTCGACCGTCATGCCATGCAGGTCAATGCTGCCGTCAAAGGGGATCTGGCCGCTTTTCAGTTTGCGCAATTGCCCGTCCTGTACCCCGTTGTTGGCCCAGGCCAGGACTTCTTCCGGCTCCACATCAACCACGAACTGATCCGACAAGCCATCGACCCGCACCTGATCGACGGCCTGGGTAGCCTGCTGACGCTTATAGCTGACCTGCTCCCGGCTCGGGCGGCGTTTACCGGTGTCGGCCCGATCATCCGCCTTGATGCGCTTGACACCGGCAGTGGCCTGGCGGAACAGGTTCAGATCATCGCTGTAATCGTCGGACATGGGGCTGGCTATGTCTGTGGGGAATTTGCCGCAGTTTAGCATTGCCCGTGTAGAATGAGCCAAGCCCGAGACGCTACCAAGGATTGCCATGAGCGAGATTGATACCGACAGCCTGACCCGCATTCGTGACCTGATTCGCTGGGGCGTCAGTCGCTTCCACCAGGCCGGCGTATTTTTTGGTCATGGCACTGACAATGCCTGGGATGAAGCTCGCCTGCTGGTCCTGCATGGGCTTTTTCTGCCCTGGGAAACGCCTGAGAGCTATCTCGATTGCACGGTGACGATCGAAGAGCGTGATGCGGTGCTGGATCTGCTCAGTGAACGTATCGAACAGCGTATTCCGGCGGCCTATCTGATTGGCCATGCGCGCTTTGCCGGCCTGGATTTTCTGGTGGATGACCGCGTGCTGGTGCCGCGTTCGCCCATTGCCGAGTTGATTGATCAGCGCTTTACCCCCTGGCTGGAACGGGACCCTGTGCGCATCCTTGATCTGTGCACCGGCAGCGGCTGTATCGGTATTGCCTGTGCCTATGCCTTTCCCGAGGCGGAGGTGGTTCTCGCTGACCTGTCCTTCGATGCGCTGGCCGTGGCGGAAAGCAACATTGAGGCCCATCAGTTGCAAGATAGGGTCGAAGCCCGCTGGTCTGACGGTTATGACGGTATGCCGGGCGAGCGTTTTGACCTGATCGTGACCAATCCACCCTATGTGGATGCCGAGGATATGAGCGACCTGCCGGATGAATATCATCACGAGCCCGAAATGGGGCTGGCAGCCGGGGCTGACGGGCTTGACCTGGTGCGGCGGATTCTGGCCGAGGCAGCTGAGCATTTGAGTGAGGACGGTGTGCTGGTGGTCGAGGTCGGTAACAGCATGGTGCATGTCGCTGCGGCCTGGCCAGAGGTGGATTTCGAGTGGGTGCGCTTCAGCCGTGGTGGGCATGGTGTGTTTGTGTTGACTGCCGAGCAGTGCCGGCAATATCAGCCAGTCTTTCTCGTTGGTGCCTGAGTCAGCCGCTGACTGAGATCAACGCAACACCACCCAGAGCAGCAGCAAGGCCTGGAAGATGGCAAATACAATCAGGCAGCCAATGGCAAAGCGATGACTCAGATCATTGCGTTTGCTGATATCCAGCTTGGCTTTCAGCACGTTGAGTTGGCCGGTCTGTTTCAGGTGCTCGGCTTCCTTGTCGCGCAATTGGCGTAACAAATCACTCACCGACAGCGGCTGCACCTTGTCGCTGTTCCAGCTGCCGAGCAAGTCCTTGACCCGGTTGGCCTGGGCACGACCCTGGCTTTTTTTCTCGTCGGTATAATTCAGCGTAAAACCAACGCGTTGCAGCAGGCTTTCACGCACCTTGCGCGCTTCTTCGGTACTGGCCTGATCATTGTTCAGCGTGATGGGCGTGACCGAGTATTCCGGACAGAGCCGTTGGCACCAGTCAATCAGTTGCCCCAGCATAAAACCACCCAGACCGCGCCCGGCGGGGGTCAGGTTGACGGCGCCCAAAGGACCGAAGCGCACCCGCTGATGCTTGTGATCGATCAGCACTTCCAGGGTATTACTGTCTTTGGGCAGCGGCTCGCCTTCCTTGCGTACCTGCAGGCGCAGCAGTTCCAGCGAGCCGATACGATCCTGGGTGACGGCTATCTGTAGCAGAGCCTCGTTATGCACCATGACCCGGTTGCGAAAGACCGGCTTGAGCTGCAGCCAATACATGTCCGAGGGCCGCGCCCGGGCAAAGATATCCCGCTGCGGTGCCGGTTTCTGTTCGACGACCTCGGTCTTGGTGTCATCTGTATCGGGCATGGGGCATCCTGGCTACAACAGTCATTCCAGCTATATCGGCCGGTGGGGCAGAATCCTTAAGGACAGGCTTGTAGCCTGACTGTCCCAGGTGGCTGGCAATCCCGCTCGGCAGCAATCCTTAAACCAGCGCCTGCCATAGCAAACGTAACGCAAGCAGCGTCAGAAGACCATTGAAAATCCAGCCAAAGTGCTGGTTGCTCAGGCGCCCGAGCAGTTTGATGCCGATCCAAGTGCCGATAGCGCCGGCGGCCACCATCAGCAGCATCAAGCCCAGCCAATCACGGAAAACAAAGCCTGCCACGCCATAGACAACAGCCTTGGAAGCGTGTTGCAGGCTCATGGCCGCAGCAAAGGTAGCTACCGTGGAAAAGCGCTCGCCCGCCTGTTGTTGCTTGATAAAGGCGGCGACCAAAGGCCCGGTGGCACCGACAAACATGCTGATAAAGGTAGTAATCCCGGCAGCGATCAGGGTGCCCACACGCCCGGTTGCCAGCTTCGGGATCGCCGGGCCCCAGACCAGCAGCAGAATAAAGCCGGCAATGCACAGTTGTACCAGCGCCAGCG
>SKFV01000033.1 GCA_007117785.1 Pseudomonas sp. | reverse complement strand
GTCACCTGGCAGTCCTTGAACCCCGCTTCCAGTTGGGCCCGATCCAGATTGCGGCCGATAAACACCATGCGACTGATACGTGGCTCTTCGGGCCCCCAGTCCTGGGTCAAGGCACCGCTGCCCAGCATATGTACCGCCTGGAATACGTAGCGATGGTTTATACCATGCAAGTTGAGGATGCCCTTGCTGCGGAGAATGTCCGCACCCTGCAACGCCAGCAGATTGGATATCCACGGGCTGAAGGCCTCTTCATCCAGCGGCCGGTCAGAGGTAAGGGATACGCTGGTTACGTCATCGTCGTGCTCGTGGGCATGATCTTCGGTCAGAAAGCCAGGCTCGATCGAGATGATGCGCTCCAGATCAAAGGCACCCAGATTCAATATCTGGTCCAGCGGGGCATCGCAGTGATTGGTTTCAATCACCTTGGCAAAGGGGTTGATGCTGGCTATGCGAGCGCGAACCGCGGCAAGGTCGTCTGCGGCAACCAGGCTGACCTTGTTCAACAAGACCACATCGGCGAAGGCGATTTGTTCTGCCGCTTCGGGGCTGTCTTTTAATTGACCCGGCAGATGCAGGGCGTCGACCACAGTAACTACCGCGTCCAGGCTGGTCTTGTCGCGTACTTCATCATCGACGAAGAAGGTCTGGGCGACCGGGGCGGGATCGGCCAGACCCGTGGTTTCCAGGATGATAGCGTCGAAGCGGCTGAGTCGCTTCATCAGCCCGGAGATAATGCGGATCAGATCACCGCGCACCGTGCAGCAGATGCAGCCGTTGTTCATTTCGAACACTTCTTCATCCGCACCGACAACCAGGTCGTTGTCGATGCCCAGCTCACCAAACTCGTTAACAATAACTGCGTAGCGCTTACCATGCTGGTCCGAGAGGATCCGGTTCAGCAAGGTGGTCTTACCGGCGCCCAGATAACCAGTCAGCACTGTGACGGGGACTTTGCTCATGACCACTCCCAAGTAAAAAGATATGTTATATCATCTTACGACTTGAGGTTATCTTAGTTCAGATTTCACGTCCTGTGGTCAATCAGGCTGTTGCCAACGCAGGCAACGCCTGCGCTGGCCTAACCGTCACATCAGTCCAGATCCGTCACCGCTCCCCTGGAAGCCGACCCGACCGTACGCGCATACTTGGCCAGCACCCCGCGGGTATATCTCGGGGCAGGCGCCTGCCAGGCCTGGCGCCGGCGATCTAGCTCCTGCTCGGAGACGTCCAGCTCAATGCGGTTGGCCACCGCATCAATGGTGATGGTGTCGCCCTCTTCCACCAGGGCAATCGGGCCGCCATCGGCGGCTTCAGGCGTAATGTGCCCGACTACGAAACCGTGGCTACCACCGGAAAAACGCCCGTCGGTGATCAGTGCTACGTCGCTACCCAAGCCCTTGCCCATGATGGCCGAGGTGGGAGTGAGCATTTCGCGCATTCCGGGGCCACCCTTGGGGCCTTCATAACGAATGACCAGCACATCGCCGGCCACTACCGTGCCATCCAGAATCCGTTCCTGGGCTTCTTCTTCAGAATGAAACACCCGCGCCCGGCCGACAAAGTGGGTGCCTTCCTTGCCGGTGATTTTGGCTACCGCACCGGTCGGAGCAAGGTTGCCGTACAAAATACGCAGGTGGCTGTCGGCTTTGATCGGGTTGTCGAAGGCATGAATGATGTCCTGGCCCTCGGGGTAGGGGGCAACGCCGGCCAGGTTCTCGGCCAGCGTCTTGCCGGTTACCGTCAGGCAATCGCCATGCACCAGGCCGCGCTCCAACAGCATTTTGATCAGCGGCTGAATGCCGCCAATGGCGACCAGTTCCGACATCATGTAGTGACCACTGGGGCGCAGATCCGCGAGCACCGGGACGCGCTTGCCGATCTCGGCAAAATCTTCCAGTGATAACTCGACGCCGACAGTGCTGGCCATACCCAACAGGTGCAGCACGGCATTGGTCGAGCCGCCAAGGGCAATGACCACAGTAATCGCGTTCTCGAAGGCTTTGCGGGTCATGATGTCGGAGGGTTTGATATCACGCTCCAACAGATGCATCACGGCGGCGCCAGCAGCCCGGCAATCCGCTACCTTGGTATCGGATACCGCGTTCTGCGCCGAGCTACCCGGCAGGCTCATGCCCATGGCCTCAATCGCCGACGCCATGGTGTTGGCGGTATACATGCCGCCGCAGGAGCCAGGGCCGGGGATGGCGGTTTCTTCAATATGCTTCAGCTCGATCAGGTCCATCTTGCCCTGAGCATGGGCACCGACGGCTTCAAACACGGAAATGATGTCGGTGTGGTTGTCACCCGGCATGATGGTGCCACCGTAGACGAATACCGCCGGGCGATTCAATCGCGCCAGCCCCATCAGGCAACCGGGCATGTTCTTGTCACAGCCGCCAATGGCTACCAGACCATCAAAGCCCTCGCAGCCGGCAACGGTTTCGATCGAGTCGGCAATCACCTCGCGAGAGACCAGCGAATACTTCATTCCCTCGGTGCCATTGGCAATGCCATCCGATACGGTGATGGTATTGAAAATCAGCGACTTGCCGCCGGCCTCATCAGCACCAGCCGCCGATTCTTCTGCCAGCCGGTTGATGTGCATATTGCAGGGCGTCAGGTTGCTCCAGGTGGAGGCAATGCCCACCTGGGGTTTGCGAAAGTCTTCGTCGGTAAAACCCACGGCGCGCAACATGGAGCGACTGGCTGATTTTCCGAGCCCATCTACAACCGGGGATGAGTGCCGGCGGCGTTTGTCTTCTGACATGAGTGTCTCTCTACTGGGTTTGAAACTGTCGGATAATGATCAGATGCCCAGACTAGCAGAGACTGGCACGCATTCCAGACAACAGGTCGGCATCCGGCCATTAAGTCAGGCTTTATGACCAATACATCATCTTGAGATATGTAAGCGTTCGTAAAAAGCGCTTAAAAACGCCGTGACAGCAACGCCAGGCGGTCTCCCCCCAGCGTCTGCTGCCCCCGGTTCCCGGACAAAGTTCACATCACATACACGAGGCACATAAATGCCAAGATGATTTTTTTACCCCGGTGCATCTTTTCTGCGGCTGGCCCGTAATACCTGATGTCCGACACAGCTGCGAGCACACGACGGTAGGTCTCCTTAAAAGAACAGGGGCCCAATCCGCTTTTTCCCAGCGTTGGACAGCATCAAACAACAACAAAATCAGGAGAAACACATGTCTGATCCAAAGCAAATGTCCCGGTTACCGTCTCGCCTGTTAACCGCTACAGGATCAATTCTGGTATTGGCGGCCCTCCCCGCCGCGGTTAACGTTGGTTTGCTGGGTGGTCTTTTAGGTGCTTCCAACACCGAATCAACCAACACTTCGTCACATGCGGAGCAAAGGGCAACAGGTTTCTTCAACCCGCCGTTTGATGAGCCGTTGATCTATTCGGATGGTCAGGTCATAGAAACTGATGAGAAGTGCATTACCCGCGATTATGGCATGGATGAGTGCAAGCCCTCTGCCGGAACCATAGCCCTGCTCAAGGACGGGCGTTTGTTATATGTCAATGCACTGTAAGGCACAGAAAATGTTGAGCTATCCATTGTCGCCGAATTTGGTGAAGTATCAGTTAATGACCAGACGCGTATACTGTCTCTGGATACCAACGATAATCCAAGCTGGCTAAGGCCCGATCCGGTGGACGGCGGCGCCAACCCGGACGGTAACGATAGCCAACCACTGCTGGGTGGCACCGGCTCTGACGGGCCGATTCGTGCGGCTGAGCACTTTGACCCGGAAACCGGCGAATGGACTGAAATGGCCACCGGTCAACGTGCCCGTACCTATCACAACACCGATCTGTTGATGGATGATGGCCGTGTGATGGTCGTGATCCGAGCTTCGAGATTTACACACCTCCCTACGCAATGCGCGACGACCGCCCGCAGATTCAACGTGCGCCAAGCAACCTGACTATCGGCGACCGCTTCAATGTAAAAGTGGATCAGGCTGACCAGATCGACAAGGCACTGTTGATCAGACGCACAGCCATGACGCACTTGATAGACGGTGACCAGCGCGCGATTGAACTGCAGATCGAAAAGCAACCGGGTAAGAATGTGACGCTGACCATGCCGGACAATCACAATGCGGTACCGGCCGGGGAGTACATGTTGTTCGTCAGCAAAAACACACCTGAAGGTCGCGTACCCTCCGCGTCTGTGCCTATTACTGTGGTTAATAACGGACTGGCGTGTATGGCGCCAATGATTGCATCCACGGACACCATCATTGTTGACGGCATTATCGAGTCAACACTTGATATCCTGTGACACGCCTGGGGAGTTGAGTATGACCATCGGACAAACAAGGACCGCCTTTACGGGACTCGTTATGTTCGGCCTTGCGTGCCTGACAGTCTCCGGGCTGGCAGATGCACACGGTGCACTCGAACTGGACGATGTAACAGAGGGTATCGTACTGGCCAGCATCACCGATCGCGCCAATATTCAGGGCCTTACTGCCATGATTCTGAGCGCTCCCCGGCCCGGCATCATGCTGCGCTAAGACGGCGAGCAACCACAGACCGTGCTAGGCACCGGAGGGGAAGCCTTATTGTTGTTTACCCGGTCAGGGGTATGGGTGAATACCAAAAGCCCAAGCTGGGATGCCGCGAACAACCTCATAACACCTGTTACTCCAGCCTCAACAGATGCCCACCTGAATGATCAGCCCACCTGGATTGCCTTGCCGGACTCAGGCAGCTTCGGCTGGCTGGATCCCAGACTCAATGCCACGGCAAGCTCAACCTATGAGACCGATGCCCAGCAAGAATGGACAATCACGCTAATCAGAGCCGACGGCAAAACCGATCGTATCAGTGGCATACTGACGTTCAGACCCTTTGAACAGGCACCAACCAAGTACTGATCTACCCAAGGCCCTTGTATTGCAGGGGCCTTTCCCGTCAAGAAAACATTTGCATTGATGCCTAATCCATCCATTCCTCATCTCCCACGCGTATCAGCTCCACTCCATCGACTGCACCTCAATGCCAGGGTGGATTGTCTGCACATGGCACAGACTGGCGGTGGGCTGGATATGCAACGGTGAAAAAGCACGACGGCGGTGCATTCCCGGTACTTTTGCTCCGCTGAGGTGCGCGTGCAAGGAAAAAACCCACCCATGAATATGCTCGTATACATGCCGGTTGGCATGTAAAACAACAACCTGGGCCTAGTTTCAACAAACTGGCATGACGCTTGCTCAACACCATTATCTGAAGATAGCTGGGAGAAGTGCGATGCGGCTGGATCTGTTCAAAACTCTATGGGGGCATGAGGGTACTGCCGAAACAGCAGCCTCGCTCGCGGTCGAAGCAGGCTTTACGGGGCTTGAAGCACCCGCACCAG
This sequence comes from Pseudomonas sp., assembly GCA_007117785.1. Taxonomy (GTDB): domain Bacteria; phylum Pseudomonadota; class Gammaproteobacteria; order Pseudomonadales; family Pseudomonadaceae; genus Halopseudomonas. Next base: position 4,339 of record SKFV01000033.1, on the reverse strand, counting down.
AAAAGGATGAAGAACGTGAAGCCTTTGCTGCCACGTTGTCTGCGCACAGCCTGGATTATATTGCGGAGATTTGTACCACCGGCAGCTATGTCCCCGATCGCACGGCAACACCGGAAGAACACTTACTGTCACTGGAAACCAAAATTCAGCGCAGCCTCCCGCTCAAGCCACGCTTTTGTAATGTTATGGGTGGCTGTGACGCCTGGCCGCTGGACATGCAGATCGACTTCTTTCAGCGAGCTCAAGCCATTGCGGACAAACATGAGGTGCTGTGCAGCTTCGAAACCCACAGAGGCAGGTCTTTCTTTAACCCCTGGGTAACCCGTGACGTCTTGCGCGCGCTACCAGAATTACGCATTACCTGTGACTTCAGCCACTGGGTCGTTGTGTGTGAGCGGCAAATGGACAGTGAGTGGGAAACCATTCTCGAAGTGGCTGAAAAAGCCCACCACATCCACAGCCGAGTCGGTTTCGATCAAGGTCCCCAGGTTTCTCACCCGGCTGCACCGGAATATGCCGAAGCGCTCTCATCGCATGAACGCAATTGGCAAGCGATTTGGGCCGCGCAGTCACGCCAGGGCTACCAAAGCACCAGCATGACCCCGGAATTTGGCCCAGACGGCTATTTACCCAAGTTGCCCTTTACCGCCATGCCGGTCGCTGATTTATGGGAAATAAATCGCTGGATCGGGCTGCGTGAAAAAGAGCAGTTCAGGCAGTGGACAGAACGAAACCAGTAACACAACCAATCCGGCTGTGGAGGCAAGACAGATGAAAGCTTACAAAAACATATGGCGCGATGATGGGATGCTGCCAAACTCGCTGGCCATCGGCTATGTACTATTGACCTATATCGGTGGCTGGGCACTGCTGCTGACTCAAACGTGGTGGAGTGTACCGCTGGGTATCCTCGCAGTGGCGCACGGTATGTCGATTGCCGCTTACCTGTTACATGACTGTGGTCACAACGCACTCTGTCGCAAAGTAGAGCACAACACCTGGATCGGGCGTTGGATGAACGTCATCACTGGCGCCAACTATGGTACCTATGAAGACATGCGTTACAAGCACATGCGCCACCACGTCGACAACTGCGAGCCCATCGCTTTTGACTATCGGGCCTGGTTGCTGCAACGCCCACGCCTTTTCCGGGCCGTTCGAGTGCTGGAGTGGTGCTATATACCTGCGGTCGAGCTATTGATGCATGCCATGCTGATAGCTGCGCCTTTCGTTTTCGACAGCAAGCGTGAGCAACGTGCACGTGTTATCCGCGTCACACTGATACGTTTCAGTCTCTTTGCCCTGATAGTCTGGGTCGCGCCCTGGGCAGCTCTGGGGTACGCAATTGCCTATTGCCTGTTTCTGACCTTCCTACGCTTTATGGATAGCTTTCAGCACAACTACGAAATCTTCTATACGCTGGACAATCCCGACACCAAACCGCCTCACAAGGGCGATCGTCACTACGAAGAAAGCAATACCTACAGCAACCTCCTATCCTCACGGTGGCCATGGCTGAATCTACTCGCACTGAACTTCTCTTATCACAATGCGCATCACACCAAACCCAATATGGCCTGGTATCGGCTACCAGCCTTTCACCATCAGATTTATCAGGGAGATTGCCCGCAACAGCTCAGTGTTATGGGGCAGATGAAAAGCTTTCATAGGCATAGAGTTGAGCGTGTTCTGGCTGAAGAGTACGGCACTGTCGATGTACGCAGTAGTGTCCGTGACGGCCAGGCGGTGGGTGTTAATGCGCTGTCATTTCTGACGGCATTCTGAGGGCTATTCGATGTGGCAACTATTAGCCTCAGTGGGTATTCGGTTTGACTTCAAGCAGCCTGTGGCACCTGGCCTTAAAGTCATACTGGGGGTCGCAGCCTGGGTCACATTTATCACCATCTGGCATTTGGCAGCCGCCGGAAAAGGCACGCCAAGCCCACTTTTCCCAGGGCCGCTTCAGGTACTCGAGGCTTTGCGTGAGCTGTTCTTTGAGCGCGGTTTTATCAGTGATGTCTGGAGCAGCTTGCGTCGGATCGGTATCAGCTTTGGTATCGCGGTAGCCATCGCCTTGCCAATAGGCGTATTGATGGGTGCCTTTCCTCTGGTGGCTGCATTTTTCAATCCACTGGTATCCGCCTTCCGCTATCTGCCCGCCCCGGCTTTTATCCCTTTACTACTGATGTGGCTGGGTACTGGTGACGAGCAGAAGATTGCCTTGCTGGTCATTGGCGTGGTGTGGTTTTTGATCACCCTGATCAGTGACGTTGTGCGCCAGGTACCCACAGACTTTATCGAGACTTCAAAAACGCTCGGCGCACCGCGCCGGGTGATTTTGTGGACAGTGATCTTGCCCGCTTCCATGCCAGGCATTATCGATACCTGCCGACAAATGCTCGCCGTAAGCTGGACTTATCTGGTGATCGCCGAGATTGTCGCCGCGACTGACGGCATCGGCGCCATGATGATGCGTGCCCGACGTTTTGTGCATGTTGACGACATCATGGCCGGCATTGTGGTGATTGGTGCGCTCGGGCTGCTATGTGATCTGGCGTTCCGTGGTTTGCACTGGTTGATGTTTCCCTATCTTCGGCAGCGTGGACGCTAGCTGCAGTAAGGTCGTGCAACCGTACGATCGAAGTTCATAGCGTTATTTCATTCAGGAGAGTCACTATGCAACTGAGTAACTGGAGCAAGACTGGCAGAGGCTGCCTGTTGGGCGCACTGCTGACGTGTGCAGCCGGGGTGGTCCAGGCTGCCGAAAAGGTCAATGTATCGCTGTTTTCATGGCCGGGTTATGGCTTCTGGTTTATCGCCAAGGAGAAAAACCTGGTACCGGAACTGGACCTGTCCATCACCATTATTGAAGACCCTTACGAGAGCTTCGCGTTGATGAGCGCAGGGCAGTTGGATGTCACATCAAGTACAGTTGAATACGGCCCGATTGCGGTGGACAAGGGTGTGCCGATAAAGCTGGTCACCTACACCAACCCATCCTACGGTACCGACAAGATCATTCTGGCGCCCGGTATCGAGAGCGCCCAAGACCTGATTGGTAAGAAAATCGCCGTAATGGAGGGTGGTCTGACACAGATCTTTATGGGGATCTGGCTGGAAGAGAATGGCGTTGCCATCGACCAGGTAGAATTCGTCAACGTCATCATGGATGAAGCCGTTGGCGCCATGCTGGGTGGCAGCGTCAGCGCCGTCGAACTCTGGGAACCCTTCGGAAGTCAACTGCTGGCCAATATGCCGGGAGCGCGCGTCGTTGCCGACTCCAGTCAGGGTGACTGGATCAGTACGGCTTTGCTGGGTGACGGCATGTACATGAGCTCGCGCTTCCTGGAACAACGTCCCGAAGCCGCCAACCTGGCCATGAAAGCCTATTTCAAAGCCGTTGATTTCTGGAAAGCCAATCCGGAAGAAGGCAACCGCATCATTGCTGAGGCAATTCGCTTTGATGTCAGCGATGTGGAAATGATCATCGGCGCCGATGGTGACGTCTTGAAGGGCGGCATCATGGTATTTGATCTGGAGCAGGCTGGCCGCTTTATGGGCGTGACCGACGGTGATCTGCCGCTGGGTATGCGTAATGGTCAGATCCAGGAACACTGGGATACCACCAATGCCTGGTGGCAGAAGTTTGGCCTGGTCGATGAGATGCACGACTGGACCCAGGGCGTAGTACTTGAACCTCTGAAAGCTGCCCTGGAGGCCGAATGAGCGCGGTAGCCAGCCCTCATCAAGAACTTCATCAGGGTTTGCAGGTCCACCAACTGGGCAAAGTATTCTCCGACCAGGGTCGCCAGGTGGTGGCCGTGGAAGGAGTGAGCTTTGCTGTCCCTGAACGTCAGGTTTGTATCCTTCTCGGGCCTTCGGGGTGTGGCAAGTCGACCGTATTACGCATGATGGCCGGGCTTGAACAACCCTCAAGTGGGCAGGTAACCATGGATGACACCATCGTTACCGGTCCGCACCGGGATCGAGGTATGGTTTTTCAGGGATATACTTCGTTTCCCTGGCTCAAAGTTCGCGACAATGTCGCATACGGACTAAAAATCAACGGTGACGTGCTGGCCCTGCAAGAAGGCACGGTGGACTATTTTCTTGAAAGGGTGGGCCTTACCGCCTTTGCTGACGTCTACCCGCACCAGTTATCCGGGGGCATGCGCCAGCGTGTTGCGCTGGCGCGGGCATTGGCCAATAGCCCGAAGGTGCTGCTGATGGATGAGCCCTTCGGGGCGCTGGATGCAGAAACCCGCGGCCAGATGCAGGAATTGCTGCTCGATGTTATCCGCAAGGAACGCATGACGGTGGTGATGGTAACGCACGATGT
>SKFV01000132.1 GCA_007117785.1 Pseudomonas sp. | reverse complement strand
TCTACAGCAGAAACCCTGCTCGTCAACACCTCTTTGCAACCTTTTTTCTGCCTGGCGACCAACCCGAAGGTCTTCTGCCAGCAACCTCCTGAAGAGGCGGTTGCGAGCGGCGTATTCTACTGCGCCGCACCTTGCTGTCAACCCCTAAATGATCGCTAACTTATTGATTGAAAAGAGCTTTTATTAACCAGCTCCGCTCAGCAAGACGCGCATTATAGGCCGCTCAGCTTTGCCGTCAAGCCTTTTTCGCCTGGGCCACACAAACAATGACAACAGCACTGCAGCAGATGCACAAAAGCCCCGCAGGGCGGGGCTTTTTCCAAGTAAGGCGCCAGACGTTATTTAACGTCGTCGACCGACTTCAGCGGATAATGCGCCGGGTAAGGCTGAGTCGCCACACCGGAATCAATCGCCGCCTGGGCAACTGCCGCCGGCACGCGCTCGATCAAACGCACGTCCATCGGCTTGGGAATGATGTACTCGCGACCAAACTCCAGCTTGATGCCACCATAGGCTTCGGACACGTAGTCCGGTACTGGCTCTTTTGCCAGCTCACGAATGGCGTGTACTGCGGCAATTTTCATTTCTTCATTAATGGTGGTAGCACGTACATCCAGCGCACCACGGAAGATGAAGGGGAAGCCAAGCACGTTGTTCACTTGATTCGGGTAATCCGAACGTCCAGTCGCCATGATGACATCCGGACGCGAGGCCTTGGCCAGCTCAGGCTGGATCTCCGGATCTGGGTTGGAGCAGGCAAACACGATCGGGTTTTCTGCCATCAGCTTGAGGTCAGCCGGCGGCAACAGGTCAGGACCTGACAGACCAACAAAGACATCAGCACCCTTAAGGGCGTCAGTCAGCGTACGCTTATCGGTTTCTGTGGCAAAGATGGCCTTGTATTCGTTCAGGTCTTCCCGGCCTGAATGAATCACGCCCTTGCGGTCAAGCATATAGATGTTTTCAACCTTGGAGCCCATGCTGACCAGCAGCTTCATGCAGGCAATGGCAGCCGCACCGGCACCAAGACATACAATCTTGGCATCTTCCAGGGTTTTGTCGGCCAGCTCCAGGGCATTAACCATGGCGGCGGCAGTCACAATAGCCGTACCGTGCTGGTCATCGTGGAAGACCGGAATGTCACACTGTTCGATCAGTGCCCTTTCAATCTCAAAGCACTCAGGCGCCTTGATGTCTTCCAGATTGATACCACCAAAGGTGCATGAAATGCGCTTGACCGTATCAATAAAGGCTTGCGGGCTTTCCGATTCGACTTCGATATCGAACACATCAATACCTGCGAACCGCTTGAACAATACGCCTTTACCTTCCATTACCGGCTTGCTCGGTAGCGGGCCGAGATTACCCAGTCCCAGAATGGCAGAGCCATCGGAAATAACAGCGACCAAGTTGCCCTTGCCGGTGTATTTGTAGGCGTTATTCAGATCCTTGGCGATCTCCCGTACCGGCTCGGCAACACCTGGGCTGTAGGCCAGGGCCAGGTCGCGGGCGGTAGCAGTAGGCTTGGTCAGTTCAACGCTCAGTTTGCCGGGACGCGGTTCTGCGTGATAGGCAAGTGCATCGGTTCTCAGATCAGACATGGTCAATAGTTCCAGTCAGGTTGCTCATGCGGACGGGCGAGAATACAGGAAAAGCCCGACAGCTAACAAGGCCATTCACTGTGTCTATGTAAAGCTCTAAAGCATACTACTTTTGGCGAACACAAGACTAGGGCGTCAGTAGCCGCAGCATCCCCGGATGCCGCAATGGCAGCATCAAGGGCTTGCGTCCCGACCGCCGACTGCCGCGCTCGATAACCCAGCCACGCACCTCTATCTCGCGGCCGTGCCAGACTTCGGGGTACTGATCGGCAAAGTAAGCCCGATCAGCATCGTGCAGGCGCAGCACCAGCGGACCATCGAGCTCTATCAATAGCTGCTCGCCGGCGCGATCAATGCCGGTTATTCGACCACGCAACAGGGCAAAACCTCCGGCGCGCAATTGCCGCACGGGCATAATCGGATCAGCAGACCACAACCCCAGCCCCAGTTGACGCGCAACAGCTTCAGCCGCCTGCTGGCAGGACCAAAGCGCCAGGTTGGGCGGCATGGCAAGGGCAAAACCAAGCCCCTCGGCCAGCAGGCGAGCTTCCAGATTACTGCCATCGGCAGCAAACAGATGACCCAGGGTGCGCCCATAGCGATCCTTCGTCTCGGTCCCCATTTGCATGCGCACTTCACCGGCGGCCACCAGCTCGCGCAATCGGTCGCGTGCCGCCTCAGCAAAGGGTTCGGACGGCTCGCCGCGATAGCCGATTTCCGGCGTATCAATACCGACAAGGCGTACCCGTCGCCCATCCGCCAGCTCGACGGTATCGCCATCAATCACCCGTGCCAGCTGGATTGACTCAGTGCTCGCCGTCGCCTGACAACGGGTATCGGCGACAGCCCACTGGCAAATCGCAGACAAGAAAAAGGCGCTCACTATGAGCGCCTTTTTCGTTAACCGGACTGACATGGTCAGACAGGTCGACAACAATTTACTTGCTGCTGATCGCGCCGAAACGCTGCTTGAAGCGCTCGATGCGGCCGCCAGTGTCGAGTACTTTCTGCTTGCCGGTGTAGAAGGGGTGGCACTCAGAGCACACGTCCAGGTGGATAGGCGCGGCCAGGGTCGAACGTGTCTTGATCACGTTGCCGCAGCTGCAGGTGGCCTCAATTTCTTCATACTTAGGATGCAGATCAGCTTTCATCGGTAAATCCTCGTGTCGTGTGCCGCCACCAAACCAACCTGGCTTGGCACCGCACCTTATCAATGTTCAACCACCAGACCCGATACAAGCGCAGAGGGACCGGAAAATAGGCCGGCGATAATAACAGAATCCGGCACAGACGCAAGCATCACGCAGATGGCCGGTCAATGCTACCATCTGCAGGCGGCAACACCGCCCGCCACCACCGCGTCATAAAGGAACCATGGATGTCCGATGTCATCCTGCAGATTGCCCTGCCCTCACCCTTGCGCCGCCTGTTCGATTACCGCGCTCCGCGTGGTATCACCAGCGACAGCCTGCGCCCTGGCGTGCGCGTGCGGGTACCTTTTGGTCGGCGGCAACTGGTCGGCTTTGTCGTCGCGGTCAGAGATCAAAGCTCGGTGCCAGCGGATAAACTGAAAAGCGCCAGCGAAGTAATCGACCTGGAGCCGGTTTTACCCGACACCCTGTGGCAACTCTGTCGCTGGACCGCCAGCTATTACCAACATAGCCTGGGCGACACCCTGAGCTGCGCACTGCCAACACTGCTGCGCCAGGGCGAACCGGCATTGGCGCGCCAGCAATTACTCTGGCAGCTACTACCGGGTGCCTATCCGGAACACCCCGCCATCAGCCGTGCGCCACGGCAAAAGCAGGCGGTGCAGCTACTCGCGCAACATCCACACGGGCTGTCCCACGCCCTGCTCGGCCAATGGGGTCTGCAGCGTGACACCCTGGAGACACTGGAAAAAAAGGGCCTGGTAAAACAACTACGGCAATCCCCTCATCACAGCAACGAACCGCTGCCTTTATTACGTGAAGCGCCTTTGACCGCCAACAGCGAGCAGCAAGCCGCGCTGGATGCGATCATCGCCGCTACCGGTTTCAATTGCTGGCTGCTGGAAGGCGTTACCGGTAGCGGCAAGACTGAAGTCTACCTACAGGCCATCGAGCACTGCTTGCGCCAGGGCAAGCAGGCCCTGGTACTGATTCCGGAAATCGGTCTGACACCGCAGACACTGGAGCGTTTCCGTCAGCGATTCAGCGTCCCCGTGGTTATTCTGCATTCCGGCCTGAATGACCGTGAGCGTATGGATGCCTGGCTGGCAGCGCGCAATGGTGAAGCAGGCATTGTCATCGGCACCCGCTCAGCGGTGTTTACCCCGCTGGCCAATCCCGGACTGATCATTATCGACGAAGAGCATGACCTGTCCTATAAACAGCAGGACGGCCTGCGCTACAACGCGCGTGATCTGGCGGTGTATCGCGCACGTCTGGAAAACTGCGGGATCATCCTTGGCTCCGCTACCCCGGCACTGGAAAGCCTGCACAATGCCGACAGTGGTCGCTACCAGCACTTGCGCCTGCTGCAACGTGCCGGTGACGCCCAGCCACCTCAGATGCATTGCCTGGATATCCGCAGCCGTCCGCTGCAGGGTGGCCTGTCGCAGCCCATGCTGCAGGCCATCGGCGAACATCTGGGTAAGGGCAATCAGGTGCTGGTATTTCTCAACCGACGAGGGTTTGCCCCAACCCTGATGTGCCACGACTGCGGCTGGATTGCCGAGTGCACGCGCTGTGACGCGCGCATGACGGTACATCAATCACCCACCTATCTGCAGTGTCACCACTGCGACAGCCAGCGCCCACTGGATCACCACTGCCCCAAATGCAAGAGTGAGGATCTACGCCCGGTCGGCGCTGGCACCGAGCGCAGTGAAGAGCACCTGAAGCAGTGTTTTCCACATACCCCGGTGGTACGCATTGACCGCGACAGCACCTCGCGCAAACAGGCCATGCAGCAACTACTCAAGCAGATTCATGCCGGCGGCCCATGCCTGCTGGTCGGTACCCAGATGCTCGCCAAGGGGCATCACTTCCCCAATGTCACCCTGGTCGCCATCCTGGATGCGGACGGCGGGCTTTTCTCAGCCGACTTTCGCGGCCCAGAGCGCATGGCCCAACTGATTACCCAGGTCGCCGGACGTGCCGGACGCGCCGATAAACCCGGGCAGGTACTGATCCAGACCCATATGGCTGATCATCCGCTGCTGCTCGACCTGACCGAACAGGGTTACGCCGCCATTGCACGCAGCGAACTGGCAGCCCGACGCAGTGCCAACCTGCCGCCCTTCAGCTTTATGGCCTTGCTGCGTGCCGAGTCGACGACACCGGCGCAGGTCAGCAGCTTCCTTGAGCAAGCCTGCACCACTGCCGAGTGCCTGCAGGCATCCCAGCAACTGGCCGTCGAACTGCTGGGTCCGGTACCCTCGCCAATGGAGCGCCGGGCCGGTCGCTACCGTGCACAGTTGTTGTTCCAGGCCGACCAGCGCGCGCCCTTGCACACCCTGTTGCACCAGCTGTTACCGCAGCTGGAACAGGACCCGCTGGGACGCAAGGTTCGCTGGTCACTGGATATCGATCCGCTGGATATGTTCTGAATGTTTGGCATCTGCCTGCCAAGCGCGGATAATAACGGGTTTTCTTCAAGGCCCAGCGGATCCGTCAAACGCCCATGAAAAACCTTATCAGTCAGTTGCTCGCCCAAGCCGTCACCACCCTGCAACAGCAGGGAGAGTTGCCCGCCGACCTCAGTCCGCGCATTCAGGTCGAAAATGCCCGCGACAAGACGCACGGTGATTTCGCCAGCAACTTGGCCATGATGCTGGCCAAGCCGGCCGGCCTGAAACCGCGGGAACTGGCAGACAAGCTGGTCGCCGCTCTGCCCGCCGACCCGGCAATCGCCAGCGTGACTATCGCCGGCCCCGGCTTTATCAACTTTTTTCAGGACAGCACCTGGCTGGCCAGTCAACTGCAGCAGGCACTGGATGACCCGCAACTGGGCGCGCGCCAGCCTCAGCCGGCACAACGGGTGGTAATCGACTACTCCTCGCCCAATCTGGCCAAGGAAATGCACGTCGGCCATCTGCGCTCGACCATCATTGGTGATGCCATTGCCCGTATTCTCGGTTTTCTCGGCCACGAAGTGATCCGCCAGAACCATGTCGGCGACTGGGGCACCCAGTTCGGCATGCTGCTGGCCTACCTGGAAGAACACAGCGTGGATGACCAGGCCGAGCTGGGCGACCTGGAAAACTTCTATCGCCAGGCCAAGCAGCGTTTCGACCAGAGCCCGGACTTTGCCGAGCGCGCGCGCCAGCGCGTGGTACAACTGCAGGCTGGTGATCCGGCATGCCTGACCCTGTGGCAACGTTTCAACCAGATTTCCCTTGGCCACTGCCAGGCTGTCTATGACCGACTCGGCGTCAGCCTGACCACGGCTGATGTGCGAGGCGAAAGCGCCTATAACGATCAGCTGGCCGATATCGTTGTGCAGTTGCGCAATAGAGGTCTGCTGACCGAAGACGCCGGTGCTCAATGTGTGTTCCTTGATGAATTCAGGAACAGCGAAGGCAAGGCATTGCCGGTGATCGTGCAGAAGGCCGGAGGCGGCTACCTGTATGCCACTACCGATCTGGCGGCCATGCGTTATCGCGCCAAGGAATTGCAGGCCGACCGCGCCCTGTATCTCGTCGATCAGCGCCAGGCCCTGCATTTCCAGCAAGTCTTTGCCGTTGCCCGCAAGGCCGGCTTCGTGCCGCCAGACATGCAACTCGAGCATATGGGCTTCGGCACCATGAACGGCGCCGACGGCAAACCGTTCAAGACCCGCGATGGCGGCACAGTGAAACTGATTGACCTGCTCGATGAAGCTGAAGAGCGTGCCTACAAGCTGGTACAGGGCAAGAACCCGGAGCTGGGCGAAGCTGAACTGCAACAGATCGGCCGCGCGGTCGGTATTGGCGCCGTCAAGTATGCCGACCTGTCCAAGCACCGCAGCAGTGACTACAACTTCAATTTCGAGCAGATGCTCAGCTTTGAAGGCAATACCGCACCCTATCTGATGTATGCCTACACCCGCGTTGCCAGCGTTTTCCGCAAGCATGAGCGCAGCATGCAAGACCTCGATGGCCTGGCACCTCTGCAGCTGGACGCCGAAGCCGAAGTCGATCTGGGTGCCCATCTGGCCCAGTTCATCCCGACGCTGGAGTATGCTGGCCGCGAAGGGACGCCCCATGTGCTCTGCACCTATCTCTATGAACTGGCCGGCCGTTTTTCCAGCTTTTACGAGCAATGCCCGATCCTCGCCGCCGAGGAGCCTGCACAGCGCGATAGCCGCCTGCGTCTGGCTGCACTGACTGGACGTACCCTGGCTCAAGGCCTTAATCTGCTCGGAATCAACACGCTGGAGCGTATGTAAAGCCATGGCCAAAGGACGCAAACCCGCCCCCCGTCGCGGCGCCAGCCGCGCACAAGCAGCCCCCAGACGCGCCATGCCTGGCTGGGCCTGGCTGCTTGGCGGTCTGGTGATCGGCGTTTTTGCCACCCTGTTACTACAGCTGGAACCCGGCAACCAGTCAGTGCAGCGTGACAGCACGCCACCACGCCCGGCGGCACAGCCAGCTCAGCCCAGCACGCCTCCGCGCAGCGAGACGCGTTACGAGTTCTACACCCTGCTGCCGGAATCGGAAGTCATGGTGCCCGAGTCGGCCGTCCCGGAAAAACCTGCCACGCCTGTGGTTACCCCGGACACCGACACCACTGCAGACAGTGCACCAGTGGCCAGTGATACACGCTTCTTCCTTCAGGCCGGCTCTTTCCGCAAACAGAGCGATGCGGTCCGGGTACGCGCGCAAATCATTTTGCTTGGGCTCAATGTACAACTGGAGCCCGCCCGCCTGAGTGATGGTGACACCTGGTACCGGGTACAGGTCGGCCCCTTCCACGACCGCGAAAAGCTCAACCAGGCACAGAGCACGCTGGCCGGCAATGGCTTCGACAATCTGCTGCTGCAACGGCGCAACGGCCGCGATTAATCCTGCCCCGACTGACTGACCGGGCTTGAAATGCCCGGTCGCGCCCCAATATTTACCTTTCGGATCCGCATTCCCCCACTCAATCCAGCAGGAGTTGCGCGTGACTACTATTGTTTCCGTCCGCCGCCACGGCAAAGTCGTTATCGGTGGCGATGGCCAGGTTTCACTTGGCAATACCGTGATGAAAGGCAATGCCCGCAAGGTACGCCGGTTATACAAAGACCAGGTCATTGCCGGTTTTGCCGGCGGTACCGCAGACGCTTTCACGCTGTTTGAACGCTTTGAAGCACAACTGGAAAAACATCAGGGCCACCTGGTCCGCGCGGCGGTCGAGTTGGCCAAGGACTGGCGCACCGATCGTGCCCTGCGCAAGCTGGAAGCCCTGCTGGCCGTTGCCAACAAGGATGCATCCCTGATCATTACCGGCAATGGCGATGTGATCGAACCGGAGCATGGCCTGATTGCTATCGGTTCGGGCGGCCCCTATGCCCAGGCCGCCGCCACCGCACTCTTGCAGCACACCGAACTGTCCGCACTCGAGATTGTCGAAACCAGCCTGAACATTGCCGGCGACATCTGTATCTATACCAACCGCAACCAGACCATCGAGGAGCTGGACGCCAATACCTGAGGCGCCCGGAAACCACACCATGTCCATGACACCCCGAGAGATCGTGCATGAACTCGACCGCCATATCATCGGCCAGCAAGATGCCAAGCGGGCGGTCGCCATTGCCTTGCGTAACCGCTGGCGGCGCCAGCAATTGCCCGACAACCTGCGAGCCGAAGTCACGCCAAAGAATATCCTGATGATTGGCCCGACCGGTGTCGGCAAGACCGAAATTGCCCGTCGGCTGGCGAAACTGGCCCAAGCCCCCTTTATCAAGGTGGAAGCAACCAAGTTTACCGAAGTTGGCTATGTCGGCCGTGATGTCGAATCCATCATCCGCGACCTGATCGACGCCGCGATCAAGATGCTGCGCGAGCAGGCCATGGCCAAGGTCGGCCATCGCGCCGAAGATCTTGCCGAAGAACGGATCCTCGATGCCCTGCTGCCGCCACCCCGCCAGGGCACCAGCGATGAGCCAGTGCGCGAGGACAGCAACACCCGCCAGCTATTCCGCAAGCGCCTGCGTGAAGGCCAACTGGACGACAAGGACATTGATATCGACGTCAATGACATGCCGGTGGGTGTCGACATCATGGCCCCGCCAGGCATGGAAGAGATGACCAGCCAATTGCAGAGCATGTTTTCCAATATGGGCAAAGGGCGCAAGAAGACCCGTACCCTCAAGGTCCGCGATGCCTTCAAACTGATTCGCGACGAAGAAGCAGCCAAGCTGGTCAATGAAGACGAACTCAAAAGCCGCGCCATCGACGCGGTCGAGCAGAACGGCATCGTCTTCCTCGACGAGATCGACAAGGTCAGCAAACGCGCCGACAGTGGCAGCGGTGCCGATGTATCCCGCGAAGGTGTGCAGCGTGACTTGCTGCCGCTGATCGAAGGCTGCACGGTCAACACCAAGTTCGGCATGGTCAAAACCGATCATATCCTGTTTATCGCCTCCGGCGCCTTCCACCTGACCAAGCCGTCGGACCTGATCCCCGAGCTGCAGGGCCGCTTGCCGATCCGGGTCGAACTGCAATCCCTGTCACCGGGCGACTTCGAACGCATCCTCACCGAGCCCGACGCCTCGCTGACCGAGCAATACCGTGCCCTGATGGCAACCGAAGGCCTGACGCTGGAATTTGCGCCGGACGCCATAACCCGCTTGGCTGAAATTGCCTGGCAGGTGAATGAAAAAACCGAGAATATCGGTGCTCGCCGCCTGCATACCGTGCTTGAACGATTGCTGGAGGAAGTCTCCTACAGTGCAGCCGACCTTGCCAGCCAGCAGAAAGAACAACCGCTGGTGGTCGATGCCGCCTATGTCGACAAGCACCTGGGTGAGCTGGCAGTCAACGAAGACCTGTCGCGCTATATCCTCTGAATGAAGTAACCAGCTACCAGCCGCAAGCGACCGGCATACCCTGACGCCGTTGCTTGTAGCTTGTAGCTTGTAGCTTGTAGCTTGTAGCTTGTAGCTTGTAGCT
>SKFV01000322.1 GCA_007117785.1 Pseudomonas sp. | reverse complement strand
TCAACCTCTACCATCCAGCCGAAACAGTTGGGTTCATTGCGGTAGTCACCGGTGGCGGACTCTGCCTTGATGCTGGCATCAAAACGCAGGTACTGGTCTTCGCGACTTTGCGCCAACTCCCAGGCGTAACGCCCTGTACCGCTGGTGCGTACCCCATAGCGAGCATGCTCACGCGGGTTATCACCCCCATTAAAGAAGTATCCAGCCCAGTTCTCTTCCGAGAACATATAGGTATTCCAGGGCGTTACGCCGTGGGCACAGTTGTTCAGGGTGCCTCGGGTCATGGAGCCATCAGGGCTATACAGGGTGCGCACAAAAGATGAGCCACGAACCGGCCCATGAAGCTCCATCGGCGTCAGCGCAGTAATCCGACGGTTGCGTGAATCCTGCTGAATCTGCCATTCGTTATTGATCTGCTTGCGAATGCGATAAATGCTGATGCCATGGGCATTCATTTCTTTCAGCACTTCATCGGTATCCCGGTAGCGATCATCGCCCTCACCATAGATACGCACACCACCCCGATCCAGCGCAATTCCTATCGAGTCTTCGTGCATGTAGCGTGGTTCAACGTACTCGTGGTTGAGTACCAGCAAACCGTCTTCCGAGCTCCCTTCATCTGGCGACTCGCCCTCAATCGGGAAAAAGTGCATACCGTCATGGTGACTGCCGATCTGCTCGGCCTGGTCCGCGCCACTATTGAATACCGAGAAAGCCGGCATGCTGCCGAGGATGGGTTCGCCCCAGGCACCCAATACATGGTAGCTATAACCTTCCGGCACGATGATATCGTCAGATTCACTGGTGGGAATGGCATTAAAGCCGATCAGTGCGGCTGGAGCCGGCGCAGGCGCCGGATCGCTACTGGAGTCTGAGCCGCTGCTCAAACAGCCAGTCAGGCTGGTACCCAGAAAACCAAGGGCGGCTGCACCCATGGAACCCTTGACCAGATCGCGACGACCCAGACGAGCTTCCAGTACTGACGCAAAAGTCGGATTGGGAGACAGGTTGATTTGCGGCTCATCGCCTTCGCCATGGTCCACTACAGCTACATGTTTGGTATCGACAGACATCCGTATTTCCTCATAGGGGTTGTTGTAATCAACGTCGCTATGATGGAAAGCAAAAATGACAATTCCGGAATAAATCAGTGAACATTTTGCGCATTTTTTACGACAGACCGGCAGTGGTAATATCTGCGCTATCTACCATTCCAGAGCTGCTCGCGGAATCTGAAGGAAAAGTTTGCGCGCTATGACATCTAGGCGCAACAAAGTCTCGGCATAGTAACTGTGACCCTTTCAGCTGACAGGTTTACACATGCCCTACCCCCTTGCCATTGGCCAACCCGTGCCGGACTTCCTGCTCAGCCCGGTCAAAGGTATCAGCCCGCTATTCTATGAGGTCTATTGCGGCCAACCGTTGTTGCTACTGGTGGCCGATAGCGCCAGTGACCTGAAGCCTCTGCAGAGTTTTGCTGGCCAGCACGCGATTCTGGCCCTGACGCGGCAAAAGAACGATCACGCTGACGGGTTACCCTGGCCCCTGGAAAGTGGCAATGCCTCTCTCTGCCAGCGGCTGACCGGGTGTGCCGGTGGCAAGGTATATGCCTTGTTGCTGAATCATGAGTTGCGTCTGATCGGACGCATCGACAACCCCGGGCTGAATAGTCTTGAGGCGCAGTGCTGCTTGCTCAGCCCGGCACCTGAATCACGCTGCATCGAGCGCGTAGCGCCGGTGTTATTGGTACCTGACGTAGTTGCGCCCGAATTGTGCAAACGCCTGATCAAAGCCTGGCAAAAAGATCGCAGCAACAGCGGCATGGTTCGTATGCAAGCCGGCAGCCGGGTATTGCAACCCGATCCGACCTACAAGAGTCGCCAGGATCATGCATTGACCGATCCCGAGCTGAATGCCGACCTCAACCAGTGTCTGGTGCAAAATCTGCTGCCGGTTATCGGGCGCAGCTTCCACTACAACGCTGACCGCTTTGAAGGCTTCAAGATCGTTGCCTATCAGGCCAGTGACCGCGGACACTTTGCCGCTCACCGCGACAACATCAGTGCCGACACCCGCCATCGCCACTTTGCCATGACGATCAACCTCAACGCAGATTTTGCTGGCGGCGAGCTGGTATTTCCCGAGTATGGTGCTGACCGCTATCGCCCTGCACCTGGCGGTGCAATCGTGTTTTCCTGCTCAATGCTGCATCGGGTTTTACCGGTTACCCGCGGTTGCCGTTATGCGGCACTGACGTTTTTCTGGAACGGGGCGTTGCGCTAGGCAAGCTCCGGTCGAACGAGGGCTCTCACCGAGAACCCTCCGCCACACAGCACAAGGCCCGGCGAGTCTCTGTCACGACCTTGCATTCTTAGCGGTCAGGGATTATTCGGCGCTTTGCGCCTCACCCCTCGGGTGGTGCGTCACACGACCGCCGTCGCTACGCTCCGGCGTTCCTCCGCTTGCTGCGCAAGCTCCGGTCGAACGAGGGTTCTCACCGAGAACCATCCGCCATATAGCACAAGGCCCGGCGAGTCTCTGT
>SKFV01000062.1 GCA_007117785.1 Pseudomonas sp. | reverse complement strand
GGCGATGACTGCACCACAGTGCGGCAGCGAGTCCAGACCACCGGAGGCGATGGCGGCAATACGGTGCAGAATTTCAGGCTGTACGCCCATTTCCAGATAGGTCGGTGCCAGGGTTTGCATGAAGATCTGCAGACCACCGGAAGAGGAACCGACAATTGCCGAGACCACACTGGCCGAGGCAAAGACCGAGATCAGCGGTGGCAGGTTGGCACCGACAATCCATTCGGCAAAGCCGGCAAAACCGGCAGTCTGGGTGACTACACCACCAAAACCGATCACCGCAGCCGTATTGAACAGCGGCATAACGGAGTCTTCCGCACCCTGGCCGAAGACCGACATAACCTGACGGCGCATGGGACGGAAAAGAGCGACGCAAGTCAGCGAGCCCATTACCAGCGCGATACTTGGCCAGACAACCGGTTGCGCCTGACTGAAGGCCAGGATACCGGCAAAGGTGCTGTCACTTTCGGACCAGTCAGCCATGCCGAGGATGAGGCGGGGCAACATGATGGTGCCCAGTACGACAATCATCGGCACCATGGCCAGATACCATGGCGGACAATCTTTCGGATCACCGATCAGTTGCTCCATGCGGCGATCCTGAGCGTTCTCCACAAAGCCTTCGCCATTGGCCTGTGCTTTTTTCCAGCCACGCTCGACGTACCACATACCCAGACCACCCATGATCAGGCCAGCAAAGATACCGATCCAACCACCCGCGAACAGATCGGTGCCCAGCGAACTGGCAGAAATCACGTTGTGGATCGAGGGGGTACCCGGCAGAGCGGTCATGGTAAAGGTTCCGGCACCGACCGAAGTAGCGGCTGCCCACAAACGCTTGGGCAGGTTGGCTTCGCGCATCAGGGTGATACCCAGCGGGTACATGGTGAACACCACAACAAAGACCACAACCCCGCCGTAGGTCAGCAGCGCGCAGACCAGCATGCCGACCAACAGCGTACGTTTGACACCCAGGGTATTGGTGATCGCCAGGGCGATACTTTTGGCCGCCTGACTGGTTGCCATGGCCTTACCGAAAATAGCACCGCAGAGGAACAGCAGGAAGAAACGCCCGGCAAAACTGAAAGCGCCCAGTTGCCCGGTCGCATAGTGATCAAGCAGGGCGGTAGGAATGAACAGACCGTTGGTGATGGCGACCACCAGGGCGGCGAATATGGAGGCAAAGAAGATGTTGACGCCGCGCAGCGCCATAAAAATCAGTACTGCCAACCCCGCCAACAAGCCAAGATTTCCCAACATAGGTGCAATCCTTCCCGCAATTATTAGATTGGATACTTTTCCACGCCGCAACAAGATACCGAAATGTTTCGGGATAACAAGCAGATCATGGCTGCTGAATGTCGCAAAAGCGCGTTGATTTATGTTTCAACCACTTCCATGGCGCAAATCTGCTGCTAATATTGAGGAGCCAGTTGCTGGCAAGGACTTATTCATTGAAGGGGATTTAGATGAACACCATCGCACTGAAAGTATCTGCAGTTGCTCTGGGCGCTCTGCTGGCCGTTGGCTGTGCCAACACTGGTTCGCAGGAAATGAGCTCGCGTATCTCTGCTGCTGAAAGCGCTGCCCAACGCGCCCAGCAGACCGCTGATCAGGCTAACCGCAAGGCTGATGAAGCCCTTGCTGCTGCCCAGCGTGCCCAGCAGTCGGCCGACGAAGCCAACCAGCGCGCTGTGCGCATGCTGGAACAAAGCAGCCGCAAGTAATACGGCAGCACCCGGAGGGTCGCTGTGCAATCAACTGCGCAGCGGCTCGCCGACTTTTACCGGTACACCCTCAGCAGCATCCACCACTTCTCGAATCCGGGCCCAATCCAGGCGCATGCCGTGGGTCATTTCCGCGCGCTCGCTCATCAGCTCGCGAATGGCTGCGAAACGATCCAGCGCGGTCGGCAAGCCATGCTCGTCCAGAGGCGTATGGGCTTCCAGGTACAGCGCACCCTGGTAGACACCCAACTTGAAGGGTTGATTGACAATAGTTACCTGGGTACCGACAGGTACACGCGGGAACAGTTTGCCAATATCGTCATTGTCCAGCCGGAAGCAGCCGGCACTGACCCGCATGCCGATACCAAAGGGCTTGTTGGTGCCGTGAATCACGATGGCACCCATGGCCAGATTCATCTTGTAGGCACCCAAGGGATTATCCGGGCCTGGCGGCACCATGCCAGGCAGGTGCTCACCGCGCGAGGCATAGTCTTCGATAATCGACTGTGGCGGAAACCAGCGTGGATTAGCCTCCTTGTAACGCACCACAGTTTGACCGGTTGGCGATGCCCAGCCTTCGCGGCCAATACCGATAGGATAGGTGGTTACGCTGTCGCCTTCCGGCGAGAAGAAATACAAACGGAATTCAGGCAGATTGATCAGGATACCTTCGGTCGTCCCGTACGGCAGAATATGTTGGCCCGGCATCAGCACTTCGGTGTTCTCCCCCGGCAACCAGGGATCAATATCCGGATTGGCGGCGAGCAGTTCGAGGTAACCGAAGCCATGCTCCTTGCCGAGCAGGTGAAAGGTATCTTCAAAACG
>SKFV01000189.1 GCA_007117785.1 Pseudomonas sp. | reverse complement strand
TCATCCGGGTCATCAAGGTTGATGGTCGGCGGAGCAACCTGATCGCGCAATGCCAACACACTGAAAATGGCTTCGACCGAGCCGGCCGCACCCAGCAAGTGACCCACCATGGACTTGGTTGAACTGATGGCCAGTCCGTTGGCATGGGCGCCAAACACGGTTTTCACTGCCTGGGTTTCAGCAATATCGCCAGCTGCCGTTGACGTGCCGTGAGCATTGATATAACCCACCTCGTCCGGATTCACCCCGGCATCCCTGAGCGCATTGGCCATGCACTTGGCGCCACCGCGACCGTCTTCCGGCGGTGCCGTCATGTGATAGGCATCGCCACTCATGCCAAAACCGATCACTTCGGCATAGATATTGGCGCCGCGCGCTTTGGCCTGCTCATATTCTTCCAGCACCATGGCACCTGACCCATCGGAGAGTACGAAGCCATCGCGACCGCGATCCCAGGGGCGACTGGCGGCCTGCGGATCATCATTGCGCGTGGATAGCGCCCGCGCCGCGCTGAAGCCACCCAGGCCGAGCCCTGTAGTGGCCATTTCCGAACCACCGGTGACCATCACATCCGCTTCGCCGTAGGCAATATTGCGCGCCGCCATGCCGATGCTGTGCGTACCCGTGGTACAGGCCGTGGTGATTGCGTAATTGGGGCCCTGCAGGCCGTATTTGATCGACAGATAGCCGGCGACCATATTGATGATCGAGCCAGGTACAAAGAACGGAGAAATACGCCGTGGACCACTGTTCAGCAAGACTTCAACATTTTTCTCGATGTTGGTCAGACCACCAATCCCGGAGCCCATGGACACCCCGATTCGATCACGATTGGCGTCGGTAATGTCCAGCCCGGAGTCGGTCAGCGCCTGTACGCAGGCGGCGATACCGTATTGAATGAAGAGGTCCAGCTTGCGGGCTTCTTTTGGCTCCATATAGGGCGTGATGTCGAAATCCCGCACCGAGCCACCAAAGCGAGTACCAAATGCGCTGACATCCATATGCTCGATAGTAGCAATGCCGCTTTTGCCAGCCACCACACCCTGCCAGGTCTGCTCCACAGTGTTGCCCAGAGAGGTCAACATACCCAAACCGGTTACCACGACGCGTCTACGCGACACAGCGAACTCCTTATTATCTGTTCTTAACCTGGACCCCATTGGCGACGAAATGCTTTGGCCGCTTACCAAATCAGTGGGTGTCTGAAAACGGACTTATTGTCCGGATAAACCGGGCTGACAGCAACCTTCACGTGCTGGCAACAGACGTCTCTGCCAGTTTAAAAGCAAAAAGCCGCAGTACCCGAGTGGGTGCTGCGGCCTAGGCAACCTTTCAGTTGACTGCGTGATTACTTCTGGTGAGCGTTCACGTAGTCGATGGCTTCCTGAACGGTAGTGATCTTCTCGGCATCTTCATCCGGAATTTCGGTCTCGAATTCTTCTTCGAGCGCCATGACCAGCTCCACGGTGTCCAGGGAGTCAGCGCCAAGATCTTCAACAAAAGAAGCACTGTTGGTTACTTCTTCCTCTTTGACGCCGAGTTGTTCGGCTACGATTTTCTTGACGCGTTCTTCAATGGTGCTCATACCTTGTTCTCACTCCTGTTTGCAGTGCCGAGATACCGGACTGCACGTAGTTTATAGAAATAATTTGCAACTTTTCAAGCGCGAATCACTTCTACCTGCAAATGGCCGAAGAAACTCCACTCCGACCCGGTTGATTCTTGCCAGACGCAAAGGATGCCACGACAGTGGCTGCGTGACCAGCCATTCAGCTCATAAACATGCCGCCATTGACCGGAATGGTCGCCCCAGTGATATAACCAGCACTGTCATCGGCCAGAAAGGCAACGGTCGCGGCAATCTCTTCAGCGGCACCCAGACGACCTAGCGGAATCTGCTCCAGCATGGCTGAGCGCTGACTGTCATTGAGCTCGCGGGTCATATCGGTATCGATAAAACCCGGCGCCACCGCATTCACCGTGACCGAGCGTGAGCCCACTTCGCGTGCGAGGGCGCGGGTAAAACCTTCCACCCCAGCCTTGGCGGCCGCATAATTGGCCTGACCAGCATTACCCATGCCACCGACGACCGAACTGATGTTGATGATACGGCCCCAGCGGGCCTTGCTCATGCCACGCAGAACAGCTTTCGACAAACGGTAGACCGAGGTCAGATTGGTGTTGACGATATCGTCCCACTCCTCGTCCTTCATGCGCATCAACAGATTATCCCGGGTGATGCCTGCATTATTGACCAGAATCGCCGGCGCACCGTATTCCTTGGCGATGGTGTCCAGTACGCTGGCAATCGAATCAGGGTCGCAGACATCCAGCTTCAAGCCGGTTCCACTGTAACCCGCAGCAGCCAGCTTTTCGCCAATGGCTTCGGCGCCTTTATCGCTGGTCGCTGTACCAATAACGGTAGCACCCTGAGCAGCCAATGCGTGTGCGATAGCCTGCCCGATGCCCCGGCTGGCACCAGTGACCAGCGCAATTTTACCTTGCAAACTCATATCAAGCTCCTTGTTCAACTGCTGCCAACGCCGCGGCAAG
>SKFV01000321.1 GCA_007117785.1 Pseudomonas sp. | reverse complement strand
TCTCGGCTTGTTGCTCGGCGGTCGGTTGCTCACCAGCAGCGCGTTCAGCTTTTCGCAGGCTGGCGCGCAACATGGCAGCTTCGATCTTGAGTTTTTTCGTGGCATCGTCAGCCGCGGCAGCCGGTGGGGCTGGCGGCTGGGTGCTTTGTTCGCCAATGGCTTGCTGATAAGCCTGCTCGGCTTGTTCCAGTGCCTGCTCCAGGGTCGGAATCTGCGCTTGCAGGTCATCATTGTCCGGGTTGGCGGTCAATTGCTTCTGCGCTTTTTTCAACGCCATGCGCGCGGTGGCGGCGGTGATCTTCAGCTGTTTTTGCTCGTCGCTCAAGCCATCGGTTTTCTTTGCCTGCAGGCGAGCGAGATCGGGTTCGGCGGAATGGGTGCTGGCTTGTTCAGGCGTGGTCGTGTCATCAGCCTTGGCCGCGGTCGCTTCTGCCTTGGCGGCCTTCATACGCGCAGCTTTTTCGGCCTTGGCCTGACGGTCGCGCTCTTTCTGCTCGGCTTCACGCTGGAGGCGGGCCTGGCGCTGCTCGAAACGCTGTTTGGAATGTTCTGCCTTGTGCTGCTGCAGCTCCTGTTCGCGAATTTCTGCCTTGGAGGCGCGGTAGTACTGCACCAGCGGAATGCTGCTGGGGCAGACGTAGGCACAGGCGCCACATTCGATGCAGTCGAACAAATGCTGCCGCTTGAGCTGCTCGTAGTCCTTGCCCAGGGCAAACCAGTGCAGCTGTTGCGGCAGCAGTTCAGCCGGGCAAGCTTCGGCACACAGGCCGCAGCGAATGCACGGCTGTGCAGGCGGCGGCGGTGGCAGTTCGTCACGACTGCCAGCAAGCAGGCAGTTACTGGTCTTGATCACCGGGGCGTCCAGACTTTGCAGGGTAAAGCCCATCATCGGGCCGCCCATGACCAGGCGATAGAGGCGGTCAGGCTGCAGGCCGGCATACTCGAGCAAGTGACGGATTGGCGTACCGATTAACGCGTCGACATTGGTCGGCCGCTGCAGGGCATCACCGGTCAGGGTGACGATGCGTTTGATCAGCGGCTGGCCGAGGATAATGGCGTCATGCACTGCTATCAAAGTACCGATATTCTGACAGACCATGCCGATGTCGGCCGGCAGGCCACCGCTGGGCACTTCCTTGCCGGTAAGAATCTGGATCAGTTGCTTCTCGCCACCGCTGGGGTACTTGGTCGGAAAGCTGATGACCTGCATGGCCTTGTCGCCGACGGCGGCTTGCATGGCGGCAATGGCTTCGGGCTTGTTGTCTTCAATACCGATTAGCACCTCTTTCGGATGCAGAATATGCATGAGAATTTCGATGCCGCTGACCACCTTGTCGGCGAGGTAGCGCATGCCGGTATCGTCAGCTGTAATGTAGGGCTCGCACTCGGTGCCGTTGATGATCAGAGTGTGGATCTTTTGTTCCGGGCGGGCCTTGAGTTTGGCTGCGGTCGGAAAACCTGCGCCACCCAGCCCGCTGACGCCAGCCTGGCGGATCAGCTCCATCAGGGTGTCGGCATCCAGCGTCGCATAGTCAACGACCGGATCCGGCTCGATCCAGCGCTCCTCGCCATCCGGCTCGAGAGTGATGGCCCATTCATCCAGCCCGGAGGCATGCGGGTAGGGGGCCGGGCCGATAGCGGTGATGCGGCCAGAGGTGGGCGCATGCAACGGGGTGCTGATCAGACCGCTGCCTTCGGCGATCAATTGGCCTTTGCTGACCTGGTCACCAATATTGACGATGGGTTCTGCGGGCGCGCCGATGTGCTGTTGCAGCGGCAGAATCAAGTGCGCGGGCATGGGCACAGTTTCCAGCCCGCGCTGGGTGGACTGGTGTTTGTTTTCTTCCGGGTGAATGCCGCCGGGTATATCCCAGATACGGATGGCTTGGGTCATGCGCTGGCCTCCGTGGCACGGTCACTGGCGATTACCTGGGTGGCAGGCAGGGGGTAATCCCATTTCCAGTTTTTCGCTGTGGTCGGTAGCGGGACCATGTCGATACAGTCCACCGGGCAGGGTTCGAGGCACAGGTCGCAGCCGGTGCATTCGTCGACAATGACGGTATGCATCTGTTTGGCGGCGCCGAGTATGGCGTCGACCGGGCAGGCCTGGATGCATTTGGTGCAGCCAATGCATTCGGCTTCGCGGATGTAGGCGACCATTTTCGGCTTTTCTTCGCCGTGCTCGGCATCCAGCGGTGGGGCTTCGACGTCGAGCAGGTCGGCAAGGGCGTGGATGGTGCTTTCACCACCCGGCGGGCATTTGTTGATCGGCTCACCATTGGCGATACCTTCGGCGTAGGGTTTGCACCCGGGGTGGCCGCACTGGCCGCACTGGGTCTGCGGCAGCAGGGCGTTGATCTGGTCGACGATGGGGTCACCCTCGACTTTGAAGCGAATCGCGGCAAAGCCGAGGATGCCACCAAACAGGAGGGCGAGGGCGAGCAGGACGAGGACGGCGGTAAGTACGACGCTCATGGTTTAGAGCCTTATCAGTCCGGTGAAGCCCATGAAGGCGAGCGACATCAGGCCGGCGGTGATCATGCCGATGGCGGCGC